>JAJRSV010000196.1 GCA_024278655.1 Bacteroidota bacterium
AACAGCAGCAGATTAAACCGGGACAAATAACATCAATTAAAGGCGACTTCTCCCCTGCTTCAATATCCCTTCTTCTATCTTTAATTGAAAACAGAAACATTATCGTTCCGCTTACGCTTTCATCCGTGGAAGATGAAAACAAAAAGCTGAAGATTGCAAGAGCAGAATTGCTTATTTCGATAGATGAAAATGATAACGTTGATGTGAACCATCTGCCACATCATTCGTCCCACGATTATTACGAGCAATTGCGGAAAAACAATCTTCCCGGACTTGTACTTTTTACTTCGGGAACTTCAGGCGAACCGAAAGCAGCAGTGCATAATTTTTCGAAGCTGTTGGAAAAATTTAAAACGCCGAGAAAATCATTACACACAGTAAACTTTCTTTTGTTCGACCATTGGGGCGGACTTAATACGATGTTTCATACAATCTCTAACGGAGGAGTAGTACTGGCGCTGCACGACCGCTCGCCCGAAAAGGTATGTGCGTTTATCGAAAAGCATAAAATAGAACTGCTCCCCGCTTCACCAACATTTTTGAATTTGATGCTGATAAGTGAAGCGTATAAAAATTATGATCTCTCATTGTTAAAGCTGATAACATACGGAACCGAACCGATGCCGGAAAGCACATTGAGACGAATAAAAGAAATTTTTCCGCAAGTAAAACTCCAACAGACTTACGGTTTGATTGAGTTGGGAGTTCTTCGCTCTAAATCGAAATCGGATGATTCGCTTTGGGTAAAGATTGGCGGCGAAGGTTTTCAAACAAGAATCGTTGACGGAGTACTTCAGATAAAAGCCGACTCTGCAATGCTTGGTTACTTAAATGCACCGAGTCCGTTTACAGAAGACGGATACTTTATTACAGGCGATGCGGTTGAAACGGATGGTGAGTATATAAAAATATTAGGCAGAAAATCGGAGCTGATAAACGTGGGCGGCGAAAAAGTTTATCCCGCCGAAGTGGAAGATGTAATTTTGCAATTTGATAATGTTGCAGATGTTACCGTGTATCCCGAAAAGAATCCGATTACGGGAAACATCGTTTGTGCAAAAGTAACATTAAAACATGAACAAGACAGAAAAGAATTTGTGAAAAGCTTGAAAAGATTCTGCCGTTCGAAGCTGCAGAGTTTTAAAGTTCCTGTAAAAATAACAATTACAAACGAGTTGCAGCACAGCGAAAGATTTAAAAAGAAGAGAGCGGATATTTAATGTTCATTCAATCAGGCATCATATTAAAATGAAAATAACCTTCACAGATTTTGATGAAAAATATTTGAATGACCTTGCACGCATTCACCGGATTTCATTTAAAGACCATTTCAATGCGAGATTGGGCGACGCTTATGCAAAAGCTTTTATCCGCTGGTTCGGAACGGATAAGGAATACAACAACATTTTCTTTTGTGCCGTTGATGCTGAAAGCGGAGAGCTTATCGGTTATATGTGCGGCGCATTAGACGGTTATGCAGCAAAGATGAACAAAGATTTATTCGGAACAATTGTTCTTTCGTTTCTGTTAAGACCCTGGCTCGTTTTCGATAAACGTTTCTTCGAACTTTTCACACCCAAAATAAGGTCGCTACTTGGAAAAAAAGAGTATTCCAAATTTTCGGAGTTCGAAGAGAATCTGCCGCAGCCGGTATTTTCAGTAACGGCTTTTGCGTTAGAACCGAAATTCAGGGAAGCCGGATTCGGAATTTTCCTTCTCGAAAAATTATTCGATGAATTTTTCAGAAGAGCAAAAGAAAAGAATGCAGGCACAATAAGAGCAACAATCCGTTCGTTTAATAAAGAAATTTTCAACTACTACAAATTAAAAAAATGGGAAGCCGCTCCGTTTACAGAAAAGGATAAAACGATTTGCTTTTATAAGCGTATGAATGGATAACATCTAATTAATTTTACATGCCTTCTTCCTGACTATTACAAACACCGTATTAAACCAGACAAAACTTTTTAGCATTTGAGTTAAGCTTCGGATATTGAAATCAAACCTCACCCTGTGTCCCTCTCCTTGTAAAGGAGAGGGAATAAAAAAAGCCCCTCTTCTTTACAAGGAGAGGGGTTTGGGGTGAGGTCTTTAGCAGACTCACAAACTTTAACACCCGCAAAAACAAATCATCATTTCAACAACTGTTCATAAACTTTAATCATCTCTTCCACATTATCATCCCAGTTATAATATTTCTCAACTTTCTCTCTTCCTGCTTTACCGAATTGCTTTCGCAAATTATTATCAATAACTAATTTCCCGATTGCTTCGGATGCTTTTAACGGATTTTTTGGCGGGACGATGAAACCCGATTTTTCATCATCAACAACTTCCGGCAGTCCGCCAACATTGGAAACAACAACCGGTTTTTCACACGCCAATGCTTCAACTACCGAAACACCAAAGCTTTCGTAATCGGAAAGATAAACTTCAACATCCATCATATTGTGGTAGCCGGTAATTTTATTATGAGGAACTGCTCCGGTAAACACCGTTTTGTCACTAATTCCCAATTCCTCTGCATACTCTTTTAATTTTCTTTCCATCGAACCGCCGCCAACAATTAAGAGTTTTAACGGGAGCTCCGGTTGCTTTTTTACAAGCAAAGCAAAAGCTTCCAGTAAATATATTAGTCCGTACTTATACTCAAGATGCTTCACCGTTCCGATTACAATATCATCATCGGAAAATTGCGAATCGACTTTTTCCGGTTTGAATATGTTAAGATCAATTCCGAATGGAATTACTTTGATGCTTTTCCCTGTATATTTTTTCGCTTCGGCAGCCATAACATTACTTGTTGAGGTAATGCCGTCCGCTTTGGCTAAAGCATGTTTTACTATTTTCTTATGAACAAAAGAAACATTCGGAAAGATGAAAACATCAATTCCCCAAACTGAAACGAGATAAGGATGAAATCCTGCAAGCGCGCCGATAAATCCATAGCTTGCAGCGTAATGGGCATGCACAATATCCGGCTTAAATGTTTTAATGATTTTTCGCAACGCGGGAAGTTTAATAAAATAAATCAGTTTAAGTATATCGCCGTTCAACCTGTTTTTAATTGAGAGAGGAACGTTTAAATTTTCAATTTTTATTTTTGAATTGTATGGAGAAGGATCAAATTCAGACAGACCAAACAGGTAAACATCGATGCCTTTACCGGCTAATGCATTTGCCCACTTTACAGTGTGTGTATTCGACGGATCGGATAAAAGTAAAACTTTCATGTTTCTGTTTTTATCCCGTTAAAATTTATTTCGTGCAAAAATGCCTCAACCGATTTATAAACTTCCTCAACCGTCAGAAGCTGCATACATTCATTCGAGGGACAATTTATTCCTCCCATTGTAAAACAAAATTTCTCATCGACTGCACTGCAGCTTAACTGCTTTTGAATAAACGCATGCTTTCCGCCGAATGGCAGCGAGTACTTCGGATTTGTCGGACCGTAAATTGTAAATGTCGGTTTGCCGAGCAGCGCTGCAATGTAAGTCGGACCCGAATCGTTCGATATAAAAACCGAGCACTCTTTAGTCTTGTCAATTAAATCATCCAAAGATTTTGTTACAGTCAATGGTATCGAAAGTTGTCTGATTTCATTTGTTGTATCTTCATCAATAAATCCCGGCGGGGCGATAATTTCAACATCGTAATCCTTCTTTATCAAGACTGCCAATTCTATGAACCTTTTCAGCAGCCATTCTTTGGGTTTTCTGATAGCGAAAGGATGAATAAATATTTTTCCGGATGAGTTAATTTGCGTATCAAACTTGTAATGCTCTTTTTCACCGGTAACATTTATAACCTGTTTAACCACATCCATATAAATATCCATAAAATGCGGCTGCGTTCTTATCGGCACGTAATCGGTGTAAAGATTTTTAAGGTAAGGAATGTTCATACCGATTACCCGTTCTGCGCCGCTGTTAAAAATCATTGAAGCTGACGCAGGTGTTCCCGTTATATCGAAAATCATCTGCGGCTTCAATTCGGTAAGCAGTTTTTTTGCTTTCTTTGTTATAACTCTTCTACCGAATTTAAATTCGTTTTTGTCAACCGGAATTATTTTAACGTTACTGAATTTTAATTTATATATGCTTTTAGTTTCGGGATAAGTAAAAATATAAACTTCAAACTCAGGGTAATTGTTGATGATTTGCTCAACTGCGGGAATGGTAAAGACCGTGTCACCGATCCGGTGGAACGACAGAACAGCGATTGCTTTTGATTGCTGATTTTTCCCGCGATATAACTTCCTGAAAAACGAACATACCATATTAAAGAAAGCAGTTGCAATAAAGTTAAGCACTTTAGACCTTTGCAGAAGCAGCGATCCTTTAATCACCCTGTCGTCTTTTAAATGAAATTCTCTTTCTTTCTTCGCTTCCAATATTCAATCAAATTGTTTTTAAATAAATTCTTCATTTAAATAATTATTAAGAATACTTTCATCATTCTCCAAATCATCCATCGCTAAAAGCACGGTTAATAAATTATAAAACTCCGCTTTGCTTAAAGATTTCGTTCGTTTCAATTCATTAACGGAAAAATAATCGCGGACAACCTTGCTGTTTGTTAAATCATCCATCAACCTGTTCATAACAGGATGTTCGTTTATGTTTATTGCGGCGGTTTTGTTTATCATCATCCGCAGTTTTCGTTTTACGCTTCCGGGCAGCACCGGATAAACGGTATCCTTCATAAAATTGAATGCTTTGAATTTTAGGTTCTTCGGGTCAGGTGAAACATTCCACAACGCATTTTTTATTTGCAGCAAATCAGGCGAGAGCTTATTGAGGAACTCATAGTAAAGTTTATGTCCCGACTTCAAATCATCATCAACATTCATCGAATAGATAAAAAATTTATTACCGTAAAAAGGCGCAACACTCCAGAAGTAAAACCTGTTCCTGTCTTCCGCTTCGAACAACCACTTAACGCCTCTTTCCATTATAATAAAGCGAACATATTTATAGCTCATACTTTGTTCGGGATAGGAATCGAGTGTTGCAATTATGCTGTCGTAAAGCTCTTGTTTTTTTATACAGAGAAGTTTTTCGATTTTATCGGGATGGATAAAATACTTATTCGAAATCATGTAATTCAAAAGCTCTGCAGTGCTGTTTAACTTTTTCGATGCTCTGTGGTCGGGAAATACTTTATCGCCGCCGTCGCCTGTAATGTAAATCATATTCCTGCCGAACTTATCCGATAACTGTTTATAGAAAGAAAGAAGGAACGCCGACGACAACGTATTCAATCCGTTTTTGTTTTGTATTAACTCCTGAATAGCATCACCGGTTAACGGTTCTACTTTTATCAAATCCCAATCGAGATTCAATTGCTTCGCTACTTCCCCGGCGCCGACGGCATCTTTATCTGCAAACTCTTTGTAGCCAATGTAAGTTGCGGTTCTGAATCTGGCATTAATATTTTTTAGAATAACTGCCAATGCCCTCGAATCGAGACCGCCGCTTAACGAAAGAACATTTTCCGCTTCATCACTCAACCTAACTTTACTTGCATCCGTCAGCAGTTCAATCATCCTGTCAGTAACTTCGTTTAAGCTTTTACCGGCGTAAAGTTTTTCTTCAAAGTTGTATGAATATAATATTTCAATCTGTGTAGTCTGGTTTTGCAAATTAATTTTAATTAATGATGCGGGAGAAACCCTGCGAAAATTTTTGATGAGTGTTCTTTCAGCCAACGGGTAACCAAACAACAGACTTTCAGCAATGCCGAATTTATCATAACTGAAATCACCGGAAAGTTTTGATAAAAATCTTACATCTCTTGAGATTACAATTTTATTTTCAATTTCTGTAATGTAAAACGGAAGTCTGCCCAAAATATCGTTAAATAAAATCACCCGTTTGATTACGGGATTATAAATGCAGATTAAATAATCGCCGTCTGCATCCGATATCCATCCGGAAATTTTCTGTTTTACACTTTCTTCATTTAAATGATTAGCAATTGAAAATAATTCTTCCTGCAGTTGAGATGAATTCTTATTATATATTCTTCCTTCAACAACAATTTTAATTTCATCTTTTTTAAAAACCTGAACCGGATATTCATCATAAGTCGTAACATTTAAATAGATTCCGTCGTCGTTTATAAATTCCTTATTATATAACGATGAATTGTGAACAAGCGCATTTGCAGCCGACTGCACACCGGCAGAATAACTTTGCAGCTTGTTTTGTTTATCGTATATAAAATTAATTCCTGGCATATTTTCTCTCGTTAACCGGTATCCGACCAGCTTAATTTTCTTGCATATAAAATTTTTGAAAAAAGGACTCTTGTTTTATTATAAAATTTCCTGCTTTGAAGAAACCATTTATCAGAATACTCTTTGAATATCTCTTTTTCGGTTAAAGCGAACATCGCCTTCAACTGCTCTGCAGCGAGTAAGTGATAGGTGTAAGATGCAGGATATTTTTTCGGATAGTCAAACAGATAATACTGCGACCAGTATCCCAAATCGTAAAATTTAATTAACCTCTTTAATGAATCCACACCCTGCTGAAATAATTCTTTTGCTTTTTCATTTTTCGTGTGAAGATAAATATCGAACAAACCGAACAGTGAAAAGATAAAGCCGTTTAATACCGCAACCGTTTTATACGGCGAAGGATATTCTTCGTAGACGGGAATATCCTTGAAGTAATTTACAACGCCGCCTTCCCGAACGGGTAAAGTAAATATATCCAATGCCGCATCGGCAGCATCCAAATATTTCTTCTCCGCGGTTAATAAATGTGCACGGGTTAAAACCGAAATTGCTTCGCCCTGTGCCATAGCCGAAAACCATGGAGCTTTTAATTTATAATCGGGTATGTCGTAATTAACGAACCAACCCTTTAAATTGTTTTGTTCATCAACATTGCTTACGAGCCAATCGGCTTGGTTTAAAAACCGCTTCTTTAACTCTGCATCTTTGTAACCGGATTGAATATATTTTTCGAACAAACCTAACGCGTACTGGCAAATTACAATCGGATGGTGGAACGGTTCGGAATCGCCGTAGCGGTAAAGCGGAACTCCTCTATCATCAAATTTGCCGGAGAAATCTGCCTTGCTGATAAAATCGAGATAGTATTTCCCCAATCCCGAAGGTTTCTCATTTACTGCACAAGGTGTAATCGTGTTCCAGTAGTTAGCCGACGACGAATTGTAAAATACCGCTATTTTATTGAAGTAGTCTTTATATTTCTTTAGTTTCATTCAAATAATTTTTTAGTAAGGATAAATTAACAACGGTAAGTTATTCTCATTTGGTAAAGATTACAAACAAAGCCCGGGAATATGTTTTGATAAATATGCGGTAGAAAATTAAAATATGAATTCAGTTTTGTTCAATCTTTTTCTGTTCGGGTTTGGGTTCATTAATATAATAATAAGCCAGCCCCATATACATCATCCAGAAAGGCATCTCGGCAGTAAGGAAACCGTAAGCCAGCAATCCGAGTCCGTCAACTATCCCGCGGATAAACATGCTTGCACCGGCAGCGGATAAACCTAATATCGTGTAGTAAGTAAGCTTGCCGGCGTTCTTATATTTTTTGATAGTCTTAAGCGCAACCATTAAAAACGATACGGGAAGAGCAAGAGAAGTGAAAAATCCGAGAACACCCATATCCGAAATCAGCACGAGGAAAAAGCTGTGTGAGTTGTTGCTGCCGAGCGTAATCATGTTTGTTTGAATCATCACTTTACCGAACCAGCTATCGAGCATAACGGGAAAGTAGTTATACATTTTATACCCGTAAGCGCCCGGACCGATTCCGAACAGCCAGTTATCTTTTATCATATCGTAAGCAAGCTGCCAGTAATTTTCGCGGTGGGTTAATCCCGATTCAATCCTGAAAAACAACGAAGCCAGTTCATTTAAATACGGTACGAATATAAACAACAGAATTATAATAACTATTGTTGTGATAATCCGGTACAATAATTTTCTGTTAAGATAAAAGAGCAGAAACATACTGCTGAACATTATTGCAAGTATAGCCGACCTTGAAACGGTAACAAGCAATCCAAGATTTAAAATGAACAGAAGCGTTCCGTAAATAAGCTTGTTGTAAAAGGTTCTTTTATGATAGAGAAACACAAGCACCAACGGATATGCAACAATAAAAAATCCCGTTGTAACAGTAACATTGGTTATCAATCCCGTAACCCTGTAACGGATGCCCGATTGAAGATCGATCAGCTTAAAACCTTCCATCGCAAAGAATGCCAGCGAACTGAATACAAGAATTATAGCCGCAGTTATAAGAGCATACAGGTATAATCTTAAATCCTTTTCATCTTTTATAATAGCCAGCAGCACATAAGCCATAATAAATGTTACCGACTGCCGGGCTATTTTAACCACACCCGCAGAAGGATAATCGGAAAATGTCGTTGCTACAATCATCGAGATGTAGTAAAGGATAAGAAAATACAAAAGCTCTTTCGGAAGGCGTGGATATTTTTTAAAATCGATACCGTATTTTCTTAAGAAAAGATATCCTAATGCCCCGAAATCAATCGTGTGTATTATTGTTCTTAAAGCAGGATTAACATCGCCCACCAATGTGAAAAACGAGACAAGCACGAAAAGAATCAGGTATCTTTCTCCGTAAATAAAAATAGGAAGGAGAAACAGCAGAGCAATAACAGCATAAACCGATACGTTGTTAAGCATTACCGCAACAACAACCAACAAAACAGATAAACCGATTAGCGAATAACCGTTTAAATTATATGTGCTTTGAAATTGCTTAATCATAAATAAACTTGTTTCTGTTTTTACTGCTTCGGTAATGCTATAAAATTTGTGCCCGGCGGAACCTGGGTTAAATCCACATCAAACGCTTCGCATTGATAATTAAATTCTTTTAAAATCTCAAGCACCTTTAACGACGATTCAATATATTTTCCTCCGAGTTCGATGCAGAGAACAGGTTTGTGCTCTGCGAATAATTTTCTTCCGCCTGATAAAACCTGCGGTTCGTATCCTTCCGTATCAATTTTTATTAAAGAAATTTTCCTGTCGATTTTTTCGGCAAACTTATCGAGTGTGGTCAGCTTTATTTCTTCGGCAACAACGTTATCCGATACTTTCTGCACAATGGAGCTCAATCCTGTTTGATTGGGATTATAATAGAGTTCGGCTTTCTTTTCATCCTCGCCCAATCCCAAATTAAATATTTCAACGTTTTTAAGATTATTAACCGATATGGTCTTACTCAGTTTTCTGTAGCATTCGGGTGAGGGTTCAAACGTATAAACTTTCCCTTCATCACCGACAAGCTCGGAAAGAATAAGAGAATAGAAACCGAGATTGCCGCCTACATCAATCGCAGCACTTCCCTTTTCTACGTACGATTCGATTTTTTCCCGCTCCTCTTTGTAAAACTCTTTCCATTTTGCGTGATATAAAAGCTCGGCAAAGTCACCGTCGTTATAAAAAGGAAATTTGTATTTACCATGCTTTACAATCAAAACATCGTTAGTGGTCCTGCTTTTCAAACCTAAAACAAAAGACGTGAACTTAAGCTTTGATGTTGACTTAACATAATTAACGGTTTTATCAATCGTAAATCTCAAACCGTTCTTTTTAATATCGTTATAGAATTTTTTTATTAGCATTTATTCAAATTTCAATTTCTAAAATTATTTAATCAAATTACAAACTTACGTTTACTTTGCTTTCGATGTTTTAATCAACTTCAGCAAATCGTTTAACAACTGCAGCGAATTATGATTGGTTATTTTAATATTCATCAAAAACACGAAAAGGAAAAATAGAATTTTTAAAATTCCCTGCAGAAGAAGATTATCGAATCCCGTTATTAAAATATCAGCCAGCACAAGTGCAATTAAACCGTTAACAGCATAAAATAAAAATCCTTTGCTGAAAACTTTAATTATATCAACCGGCAGTTTTATTTGAACCACGATAAAAGCGGCAACAAAAAAGAATATATAACTAACCGAGCTTGCCAATGCAAGTCCGTTTTGCTGATAGGTTTCAACCAACAGAAAGTTCAAACCTATTTTTAGCAGAATTCCGACAATAGTAATTATCAGCAACGTGTTTACCAATTGTGCACCGTAAATAATTTTATTTGCAACCGCATACGAAGAATAAAAGATTATACTAATCACGTAAGCTTTTAACACCAAAAAAGTCATGTTGGTATCAGCACTTCCGAACTTACCCCTTTCGAAAAGCAGTTGAATAATAACATCGCCGTAAAAGAAAAGAATGAACGCAACCGGCACGAAGATAAGCAGGTTCACATTTACTACATCGTTTAGATTTTTCTGAAAGTTTTTGTAATCGCCTTTCTGAATGTTCTCCGAAAACTTAGGGAATATGACTGTTGAAAGCGCAAGTGCCACAATCGAAATCGGCTGCTGAAACAGGTTTATCGCATAACTTAAAGCCGAGATGCCTCCCTGCTGCACCTGCCCGAAAAAGTACCGGTCGGAAATCATATAAACCTGCCCGATTGTTTCGATGAGCAGAATGCTTAAGATGCTTAAATCCAGATACTTAAAATTTGCTTTTAAATTCGAAACATTAATTATATCGAATGAAAGTTTTATCTTCCCTTTAAAAATCAGGAAAAGTAATTGCGTTAAGGTGCCCAGCACAAAACCGATTGGTATAGTATAAATTCCTATTTCGCCTGCAAACAAAATAAGTACGGGAATAATTAAAAAGTTAAGGAACAAACGCGAAATTGCCGGGTACTTAAACTCATACTCCGAATGTTGATATGCAATGATGATTGAGATTGCCGAGTTGAGAGGAATGGTTATTAAAAACAAACTGAATATGTTTACAGCTTTACTTAAAACCTGTGCGTCGGTTGTGCTGATGTAATTTGATAAAACAGGTTCGGCGAAAAAGTAGAGTGCTGCAGCAATCACCAATCCGGCGGCAACAAAAACCGTAAGCATAAATTTAAAGTAGCTTGCTGCCGAGTTTTCATCGGTTGCTTTTATTCTGTTGTATGTGGGAATGAAAAAATTCTGACCGAGATAAAGAATAATTGTGTTGATTGTAATCGGGAAGACGGCGGCAACAAGATAGATATCGAAATCGGGACCCAAACCGAAATTTGCTGCAAACAATATCTCGCGTACGAATACGAGTCCGCGGCTTAAAATATTAACCGCAATAATAAACACGAACGCACCCGCAACCGTCGATGTAATTTTTTTTAACATTGCGATGCTGCGAGTTTATTTTCAATATCGATTCTACTTTTTAGCATAAACTTCTAAATAATATTCACGCCTGATTACAAATGCAATTAAGTTAAGCAAAGTTAAAGCCGAATTAAACAAAAATTCCTTCGAAGGAAATTTCGCCATTCTGAAAACCAAACGTAAAGCAAAATTCCTAAACTCTATTGATTTCAACTCCGCTTTGTTTAGTGCAAAGCTTAGTGAAGACTTATTGAACCCGCCGATATGATAAGGCGAAACAAACGGTTTGATTTTGGATGAGTACCCGCCGCGTCCGGTTAAAGTATAAGATAACTTTTTAAAATCGTTCAGAAGCGAATCTTCATTCGGAACACCGATATAAACTACACCTCCTACTTTTAGTATTCGATGAATTTCCATAAGATGCTCCATCGGATTTTTAACATGTTCGAGCACCGAATCCATATAAACACAATCGAAGAAATCATCGGGGAACTTTGCTGTTAATAAATCGCTGTTAGTAAAATTTATTTTACCGGTTTTCGCTTCATCAATTCTGTTGTCGGCAATGTCCACACCGTAAGCATTCCAACCTTTCTCAACCGCTTCGAGCAACATTAAACCTTCGCCGCAGCCGACATCCAAAAAGTTTTCAATTTTGTTCGCACAATATTTTTCGAGTTTATCAATCCGTTCTTTGCGATATTTTTTACGTGTGTTTTTGTACCACCGGGTCGGTTCTTCGAAGTATGTTTCGTCGTAAAGAAATTTCCAATCATCTTCCGATAAATCAATTACAGGATGAACGAAGTAGAATCCGCAGTTACTGCATCGAACAACATTATAATCCTTATTGATTACTTTCTTCGACTTTTCGGTTATCCTTGGCTTGCCGATAATTTCGAATTCTTTTGAACTGCAAAGCGGACACATAAACGGTTGGATTAATTGTTAAATGATAAGTTGTTAAAAAACCAAATCAAACTTTTACAGCCGGAGGAGAAGCGGAAAGCATTAACTCCTTAAAATAATCTATCGTAAGTTTCAACCCTTCCCTTCTGTCAACAACCGGCTGCCAGTCCAAAACTCTTTTTGCTTTGCTTATATCCGGCTGGCGGACTTTAGGATCATCTTCCGGCAGTTCGGTATAAATTATTTTGCTTTTGCTTCCGGTTAACTCAACTACTTCTTCTGCAAATTCCTTTATGGTTATCTCATCCGGGTTGCCAATATTTACCGGCTCTGTTTCCTGGCTCATAAGCAGTTTGAATATTCCATCGACAAGGTCGGACACATAACAGAAACTTCTCGTTTGCGAACCGTCGCCAAAAACAGTTATATCTTCTCCCTTTAATGCCTGGTTAACGAAAGTCGGCAAAGCCCTGCCGTCGTCTGCACGCATTCTCGGACCGAAGGTATTGAATATTCTTACTATTCTCGTGTCCACACCATGATAGCGATGATAAGCCATTGTAAGTGCTTCGGCAAAACGTTTGGCTTCGTCGTAAACTCCGCGCGGTCCAATTGGGTTAACGTTGCCCCAGTAATCTTCGCTTTGCGGATGAATCTCAGGGTCGCCGTAAACTTCGGAAGTTGATGCAAGCAGAAACCTTGCCTTCTTTTCCTTTGCAAGTCCCAATGCTTTATGAGTACCGAGCGAACCGACTTTTAATGTTTGAATGGGAAGCTTCAAATAATCAATAGGACTTGCAGGCGAAGCGAAATGAAGTATGTAATCCACCC
>JAJRSV010000197.1 GCA_024278655.1 Bacteroidota bacterium
CAAAAAATAAAAAGAACAAAATCTACAGTGTTGAACCCCCGACCTTCCCGATCTCAATCGGGACGCGCTAACCGGGCGGAGTTTATCCCGACGGAGTCGGGGCTGCACGCCTGTAAACACCAAACCTAAGAGCATTTTTTTCACATTGCAATTATTAATCGGTGCAATTTACACAGTTTCATGTAAGACATTATTACAAATGTGAAAAATTTACTGTGGAAAATTGAACTTTTTATTTATTAAAATCAATTCTATAAAGATTAATTTAGGCATAAAATTAGTAACTGAACTCAGTTGTTGTTCTGAAATTTCAAAAACATTGAAATTTGCTAAAAAATTATTGTTTTTATATTATTTTTGTAATATCTTTATTCAGCTTAAATTTGCAGTATATTTACGAGAATCTCAGAAAAGAAAATAATTACTTTATTATTCAACAATGAAGTGAGGGAAACCTTATGAAGAAACTATTTACAATTACAACAGTGCTTGCGGCATTCCTGATGCTGGGCAGTTTATCTGCTCAATCAAGGTATGTTGCGCAAGATTCGTGGGCATTTGGTTTTGGATTTACATATCCGAGATACATTTCCATTAACGATGCTGTTGTACAAAGTTCGAATTTTTATGGGGGTAACATATCAATTCAAAGGAATTTTTCGGAACATGTAGGTGTCCGTTTTAAAGCTGCCTTCAATCATGTTGAAGCTACATATCACGCAGCTCCGAAGATCGGTGAATTAGTAACAAACGATATGTTTACCGGAGATTTCGACCTTTTATATTATTTTGTCCCTTGTGAACCCTGGTCGCCGTATCTGCTTATCGGTAGCGGTGCAAACTATCATAAACCGCAGAACGCTTTAAGTCCTTCATTGGATCAGGAGTGGAACTTTGTTGCCCAGCTTAATATTGGTGCCGGTATGGAAGTTAGAATTGGTACCGACTGGAGAATAAAGGGCGAAGTTGCTTACCACTCTATGTGGAACAGCCAGATCGACGGAAACTTTGGTCCGAGTAACGGCTTGTTCGGTGGAACTGCAAACGACACCTGGGTAAATGGTGATATAGGATTATTATATTACTTCGGTAAAGGCGAACCTTCAAAACTGTGTGAACTTTACACAGGTATTGAAGCCGTCGATTACGATAAGATTGAAGAGATCGTAAGAAGATATCAAACTCTTCCGACCGAAGTTGATTACAACAGAATCGAAGACATCGTTAAGAAATACAGCAAAAAAGCTGTCGAGGAAAAATGGGCTCTTGTTGGTGTAAACTTCGACTTCAACAAGGCAACTTTGAAACCCGAAGCATATCCTATTCTTGACCATGCTGCAGAGATTCTGTTATCTCATCCCGACATAAAGGTTGAGATTGTCGGTCATACCGATCAGATCGGTTCCGATAAATACAACGACAAACTCTCACTTCAGAGAGCAGAAACAGTTAAGAAATACTTGATTGCCAAAGGCGTGGATGCCAGCAGGATAACTACCGTTGGTAAGGGTAAGAGAGAATTACTCTTCAAGGAAAAAGATCCTGTTAGCAGATACTACAACAGAAGAATTGAATTTCGCGTTAAATAAAATTCTTCTTCGATGAAATTAAAAGGGAACTCTGAATAAGGGTTCCCTTTTTTATTTTTAAAAATGCATTTTCCTATTCCTGCACTTTACTTTAACTTAAAAATCATATAAGTTTGTTCAGATTATTTTTTAACCTTTAATTCTATCCCGTGAGATGGAGAAGGAGTTTACATCATCGAAAAGAAAATAATAGGAGACCTCCAAGGAAAAATTCCGCGGAGGATTTTTTGTATATGCGCATAAAATCTAAGATAGCAGATAAAGAAACACTCGACAGAATAATTACAAGAATTGCTCACGAGATACTCGAACGAAATAAAGGTTCCGAAAATCTTGTGCTGATTGGTATGCGAACAAGAGGCGAATTTCTTGCCAAAAGGATTTTCGAAAAAATAAAACAGATTGATAATGTTGAAGTTCCGTTGGGCATTCTGGATGTTACGCTCTACCGCGATGATTTCCGCACACGCTTAAAACAGCCGGAAGTATCCGTTTCCGATATTACGTTCGACATCAGCGATAAAGATGTGATACTAATCGATGATGTTCTTTACACGGGACGTACGGTTCGTGCGGCTTTGAATGCTTTGATGGATTTCGGAAGACCGGCTTCGATACAATTGTTTATACTTGTTGACCGCGGACACAGGGAACTGCCGATACGTGCTGATTATGTGGGGAAAAACATTCCGACTTCGCAAAGCGAAGAAATAAAAGTTAAAATGGAAGAAGTTGACGGCGAAGACGCCATCTATTTAGTTGAATTAGATAACGAGGAAGAGAAAAAATAAATGCCACTTTCAAGTCGACATCTTTTAGGATTGCAAGGGGTTCCCAAAGAAGATATTCAACTTATTTTAGATACAGCAACAACTTTCAGAGAAGTGCTGGAACGACCGATTAAAAAGGTTCCGACACTACAAGGCAAAACAATCGTTAACCTGTTTTACGAAAGCTCCACGCGCACACGCATTTCATTCGAGCTTGCCGAAAAAAGACTCTCTGCAGATACAGTTAACTTTGCGGTATCGACAAGCAGCGTAAAAAAAGGCGAAAGCTTGAAGGATACAATTAAAAATATCGAAGCGATGAAAATTGATATGGTTGTTATCCGTCATGCCGCTGCAGGCACACCTCTTTATCTAACAAAAATTTGCAATTCGAACATAATCAACGCGGGCGATGGTACGCACGAACATCCAACGCAGGCATTGCTCGATATGTATTCGATAAGAGAACGCTTTGGCGGATTGGAAGGGCTGAAAGTTTGCATAGTAGGCGATATTGCTCACAGCCGTGTTGCGCTTTCCAACATTTACGGCTTAAAGACGATGGGCGCAAAAGTTTCGGTATGCGGTCCTTCAACAATGATTCCCCGCAACATCGAGGAGTTAGGTGTTGATGTAATTTATGATATCGACGAAGCTATACAGGAAAATGATGTGTTGAATGTTCTGCGGATTCAGCTTGAGAGAAAGGCACGTGAGTACTTTCCTTCGATACGGGAGTACGCAACTTATTTCGGAATCACTAAAGAGCGCTTGGATAAGCACGGAAAAGATGTGTTGATTTTACATCCCGGTCCGATTAACCGCGGAGTGGAAATATCATCGGAGGTTGCCGACGGTTCGGACCAGATTATTTTAACGCAGGTAACCAACGGTGTGGCAGTAAGAATGGCTGTACTTTATTTACTCGGAACTCAAAATTAGGCATCGAAAATGAAAATAATTCTTAACAACGTAAACGTTCTTCATCCCGGACAAAAATTAAACGAAAAAAACACTTCCGTTATCATTACCGACGGAAAGATTACGAAGATTGGTGAAGCTACAAACGATGAGTTAAAAGAGGCGAAAGTCTTTGAACTGAACGGCAAGTATGTAGTGCCGGGATTTTTCGATATGCATGTTCACCTGCGCGAACCCGGAAGAGAAGATGAAGAAACGGTCGTAACAGGATGTAACGCTGCGGCTAACGGCGGTTTTACCGCGGTTGCCTGTATGCCCAATACCGAACCCGCGTTAGATTCAGCCGAAGTTATAAATTTTGTTAAAGAGCAGGCAAAGGAACATCTTGTAGATGTTTATCCTATTGCTGCCGCAACGGTTAAAAGAGAAGGCGAAGTAATTTCGCCAATGGCTGAATTAAGTGATGCAGGTGCCGTAGGAGTTTCGGATGACGGCGTAGCGATTAAAACAGCTTCCATTCTGCGTAAGGTAATGGAGTATTCCAAAATGTACGACCTTACTGTGATTGAGCATTGCGAAGATGAATCGCTTGCAGGCGGGGCAATGAATGAAGGATTGAATTCAACTATGCTCGGCTTGCCTCCGCTTGCTTCGGTTGCGGAAGATTTAACCGTAACGAGAGATATACTTATGGCAGAATACACCGGCTGTAAGGTTCATATTGCACACATCAGTACGAAGAATGCGGTTAGGATGGTTAGAGAAGCCAAAGCAAGAGGCATCAAAGTTACTGCCGAAGTAACTCCACATCATTTTACTCTGACTGATGATGCGGTTAAAACTTACGACACGAATACCAAAATGAATCCTCCGCTGCGTACGCAGGA
>JAJRSV010000012.1 GCA_024278655.1 Bacteroidota bacterium
ACAATAACATACTTTATCTGGAAAGAAAGATTGTCTTTCTTAATGCAATTCTTAAATCGGAAGAGTTGATTATTAATAAAGACTTTGAGAATGCTAAAAAGCTATTGAATGAACTCCTTAATAGCGAGCCGGAAAACACGGATGCACTTAATAACTTAGCATTGATTGAAATACTGAACGAAAATTATTCGGGTGCAAAAGAATTACTTGAGAAAGTTTTAAAATTGGAACCGGGGAACGATGTTGCCAAAGATAATATGAACTATTTAAATGGAGCGATAGCTGAAAGCAAACAGAACAGTGAAACGATTACAATTAGAAATAATGCCCTCCCCAAAATTTCGGTTATCACTCCATCCTATAATCAAGGTGAGTTTATTGAAAAGACTATTCAAAGTGTTTTGGAGCAGAACTATCCCAACCTGGAATACATTATTATCGACGGCGGTTCAACAGATAACACAATTGAAATAATTGAAAAGTACAGCGACAAAATTAACTATTGGATAAGCGAAAAAGATAACGGGCAGGCGGATGCAATAAACAAGGGCTTTAAGAAAGCTACCGGTGATATCGTTGCATGGCTTAATTCGGATGATTATTATCTGCCCGGTGCATTACACAGTGTTGCCGGAGCTTATCTGCAACATCCCGGGGCGGGACTTTACACAGGTAACGGCTACAAAGTAGACCGTTCGGGAAATAACCCGCGCTTATATGCAAACAGTGTCGGATTCGAATACAACGCATTGCTAAAAGGTTCGTGCTACGTTTTACAACCTTCTACATTCATTAACAGAAAAGCCGTTGATAAGCTCGGGCTGCTTGATGAGTCGCTCCGTTACGGTTTGGACCTTGAATACTGGCTTAGAATAAGCAAAGAATTTGAAGTGGTTGTTATCGATAAACCTCTTTCGGCATACAGGTGGTACGATGAAATAAAAACCAACGAGGGATTCAGCCGCTGGATTGAACTATGGCAAATTTACAGAAGATATACCAACGCGGAAATTACCCCCGGTCTGCTGGTTGAGTTTTTCTCTATTCTCAAGAAAGATTCTGTAAGAAAAGATCTGGAAATTGATGTAAAAGAATTAGCCGATAATGCTTTTGAATATACTTATATATTAATGCAGCAGGCGCTTAATCTTAAAGACTGCATTCCCGAAGGCAGGGGAATAATATGTTCGCCGTCGGTGAATGAAGAAAAGTTCAACAATAACAAACCGCAGCAATTTTCGATTGTTAAAGAAAGGGGGGCGAATCCTAAGATTGATATTCTCCTTCAGGCAACCGGAGTTCATGCCTGGGGAGTTGGAAGAGGATGGGAAAACGCTTCAAAAAAACTTAATCTCTTTAATAGAACTTTTGCACCTGTCGCAAGATGGGGAGCAGAGGAAGTTGAGTACGATGACGGATTATTCAATTATCTTCTGCAGCCCGAAGCGGATGTTATTCTTCTTTTAGGTTTCGACTGGCACTCGCAAATGCTGCATCTGAATCCTGAATGGAAAGAGAGATGGCTGAATGCAAATATTTATAAAGTGCTTTATGTACAGGAATCGGTTGAAAACCATTGCAGGTTATCCGGCACTCAAAATATGAAATCCACTCTTACATCGGCTGCGGAAATTTCGGACATGATTGTTTTTACAGATTCGAACGATTACGAATTTATTAAAAGTTTGGGCAAACCATTCTTATGGCAGCCGTTCGGTGTTGATGACACGGTTTTTAATATCAAAAAAGATTTGGCTTCAAGAAAAAACAGGGCGTTCTTCAGAGGAAAATTCTTGCCGTTCAGCGATGATAATACTTATGCGGAACGCCGCGAGCTGCTGAAATATCTGATAAAGAATAATCTCATTGACTTTATCGAATATACCGACAAACCGGTTACAGCCGAAGAGATAGCCGGTGACTTTAACCGATATACAACTGCCGTTAATCTTCCTTCCGTTTTCGCTAACCATCCCACACGTGTTTACGAAGCGTTAGCTTGCGGCTGCGCGTTGATAACCAACAAGACGAACATTCCCGAAGTCGATAATCTGTTTGAGGACGGACATCATCTTATTTATTATTCCGATAAAAAATCGTTGCGCAATGCAATTGAGTTACTGCAGAACGATAAAACCCGGCTTGAAAAAATTGCAAAGAACGGGCACGAGTATGTGCTCGATAATTTTACACTCGATAAGCACTTGAATGAAATTATAAATCATCCGGCTGTAGAGGAATCTTTTTCCGTAAAAGAAAGGCAAAATATAATTACGGCTAATAACAACAAGCAAAAAATTATTATCGATGGTGTAATCTTTCAACTGCAACGGAACCGTCCGCACGGAATTTCCAAAGTATGGGAATCGTTACTTAATGAATTTTCAAAAACCGATTTGGCTGATAAAATTCTTTTGCTTGACAGGGGAGAATCGGCACCTGATATTCCGAACATTAAAAAGCGTGTAATTCATTCCTATGCTTTTGATAGTAGCAAGTTGGACACTTACTACTTGCAGGAAATTTGTGATGAAGAAAATGCTTCAATATTTATTTCAACTTATTATACCTATCCCGAAAGAACACCTTACCTTCTTCTGCTGCACGATATGATTCCGGAAGTAATTGGCTGGAACTTTTCAACCGGTGAATGGCAGGCGAAGGCAAAAGCTATTGAAAAAGCCGGAGCGTACTTTTCCGTATCTAACTGCACAAAAAACGACTTTCGGAAATATTACCCGGAGTCCGGCGATAAAAAAGTATATGTTATTCCCAATGCCGCGGGTGATGTGTTCAGAAGATATCCGCCGGAAGAAATTGAAAACTTCAAAAAGAAATACGGATTAAATAAGCCGTACTTTGTAATAAGCGGCAACAGGACTTTCTATAAAAACTCACTCTTGTTTTTCAGAGCACTTGCCGGGTTGCAGAATAAAAAGTCTTTACAAGTGCTCATTACCGGTGGGGGGGAAGAGATTGAACAAGAGTTTATTCCTTATTTAAAAGATGTAGATTATAAACACGTTTGGCTCAGCGATAAAGAATTATCGTTGGCTTACAACTCTGCAATCGCGCTTGTTTATCCTTCCGGGTATGAAGGATTCGGATTACCCGTACTCGAAGCAATGCAGTCCGGTTGTCCGGTCATCACTTGTAAAAACTCCGCAATTCCCGAAACAGCCGCCGAAGCTGCAATTTATGTAAATGAAAACAGTGTTGATGAAATGAAACGTGCGTTGATTGATGTACAGAAAAGAGAGATTCGTGAAAAATTAATTGAGCGGGGATTAAGAAATGCAAAAAGATTCTCCTGGGAAAAGAGCGCCGCTCAGTATAGAAAATACATTTATGAATTTATCACACATAGCAATAACTCCGAAGTGAATACGGATTACAATATTGCTTCAAAGAAAGAACCTGCACCGGAAAATAAAATTTATAGTAAGGAAGGAAAGCTTAAAAAAGTTTCTGCTATAGTCTCTGCTTACAATTCCGAAAAATACATCCGCGGCTGCCTCGAAGATTTGTTAAATCAAACCCTTTACGAAAAAGGTGAACTCGAAATTGTTGTTGTGGTTTCCGGTTCAAAACAAAATGAGAAAAAAATTGTTGAAGAATATCAGAGCAAATATTCGAATATTAAACTTATCTGCACGGAACAAAGAGAAACGGTTTACAGTGCATGGAACAGGGGAATAAAAGCTGCAAGCGGCAAGTATATTACAAATGCAAATACCGATGACAGACACCGCAGAGATGCTTTGGAAATTCTCGCACGCGAACTGGATGAGAATGATGATGTTGCTTTGGTTTATGCCGACTGTAAAGTTACTCAAACGGAAAACAGTACTTTTGATAACGCACCCGTAAACGGTTATTTCCTCTTTCCTGAATTCGACCGGCAGAGATTGTTTGAGATTTGTTATATCGGTCCGCAGCCGGTGTGGAGAAAATCACTTCACGATAAATACGGCTACTTTGATGAAGAATTTAAATCTGCCGGCGATTATGAATTCTGGCTCCGGATTTCGGCAAACGAAAAGTTCATGCATATAAATCAGATACTTGGTTTGTATTTGCTTTCTGAAAGCAGTATTGAAAACTCCGATAAAGCAGTATCACAAAAGGAATCGGAGTTGGCAAGAGAAAAGCATTGGAACGGAAAAGGAAAACGCCCTGCACCGAATGGTATGTATCTTATTCCTTACAAAGAATCAAGGCGGAAAATTGAAGATCCGCTTTTCTCCGTTATAATTCCTGCGTTTAACCGTTCTGAAGCTTTGCGAAACGCATTGGATAGTTTAACAAAGCAATCATTCACCCGGTTCGAGGTAATAGTTGTTAACGACGGCTCGATCGATGAATCGGGAATTGTTGATGAATACGAAGGCAGATTGCACATACGGTATTTACATCATTTAATTAACCGCGAACGTTCGGCGTCGAGGAACGACGGAATAAAAATAGCGGACGGGAAATATATTACTTTCCTCGACGATGACGATATTTATTATCCCGATCATCTGAAAGTTTTAGCCGAAAATCTTGAGGACGGATTTGATGTTTATTATACCGATGCAGTCCGTGCCGTTTATGCTAAAACATCCGGCGGTTATAAACTGCTTAAAAAGTATGTGCCGTATTCAATCGATTATAACAGGGATAAACTTTTAATCGGCAACATTGCTCCTATTAATTGCTTTGCTGTCTCAAGGTCGCTTGCACTTAAAGCGGGACTCTTTGATGAGAGCATAAATGTTCTGGAAGATTGGGAGTTTCTGCTGCGGCTTTCGGAGCATTCCGCTTTCAAACATATCAAAAAGTCAACAACCGAAGTTTCGTGGAAAGATGACGGCTCAACCACTACTTCGGAAAAAGGAAATGAGTTTGCACGTGTTCGGGAAAAAATCTATAAAAAATACGAACGGGATATCTCCCGGATAAAAAACAGGGATGAAATTATTGCGGAGTTTAATGCTATCTGGAAAAATGATTTTTCCGCCGGAAGAAAAGATGTATCTATTATAATTCCAACTTACAATCAGGTAGAATACACAAAGCAATGCTTAAGCAGTATTGAAAAGTTCACCGCCCAAAACTACGAAGTAATTATTGTTGACAATGCATCGACCGACAGTACGGTTGAAGAGGTTAAAAAATATTCGAACGTAAGAGTGATTGTAAACTCCGTAAACGAAGGTTTTCCGAAAGCAGTAAACAAAGGAATTAAAGCTGCCGAAGGAAAGTATATTGTTATAATGAACAACGATATAATCGTTACCGAAAATTGGTTGAACAGAATGATAGAAGTTGCCGAATCGGCTGCCGCTGTAGGCATCGTCGGTCCGGTATCGAACTTTGTAAGCGGTGTTCAGTTAGATAAAAATGCAAGTTATCATTCAATTGCCGAAATGCATAAGTATGCCGGAAGAGTAAGGAATGAAAACCCGGGTGAAACTTTTGAATTCCCGCGGGTTGCATTTTTGTGCACATTAATAAAGAGGGAAGTAATCGAAAAAATCGGCGGACTTGATGAGAGGTTTACACCCGGCAATTTCGAAGATGATGATTTCTGTCTTCGTGCACAGCTTGCCGGTTATAAAACCGTTATTGCCAAAGATGTATTTATTCATCACTTCGGCTCGAAGAGTTTCAAACAGGACGGGAACGAAAGTTATATTAAACTGCTTGAAATCAATAAACAAAAATTTGTTGAAAAATGGGGCGCCGACCCGGAGGAGATTTGGCTCAAAGGAAAAAAAGTTAAAGAGAGGGAAATCGTTTATCCGGTTGACACTAACAAGTTTTCCGAATCGTTCCAACGTGCTCTCATCGATATAAAAGAAAAAGAATTTGAATCGGCAAGTAAAAATCTTAAGGAAGCAATAAGCAATTACAACTCTGCCGAAGAAGTAGGCAAAGTAATAGAATATACCAAACTGCTGAATCTTGCCGGTAACGTTTCGTTGTATATAAACGATTACGCTTCGGCTAAAAGTTATTTTGAAGAAGAGCTTAACCTTGATTCCGGCTCATCAACTGCTTACGCCGGACTTGCGGAACTGCTTTTGATTGATGGCAATTATACCGAAGCAAAAACAATGTACGGGTTGGCGTTGAAGAACGACCCGCAAAACAAAACTGCGGCAATCGGTTTGCAAAAGGTTGAAGCGCTAAGTAAACAGGAAGTCGGTAAACCGGCTGAGCGTGAAACCGGCAATAGTGTGACCGCGGAAATAGATAAAATTTTAACCGATGCGAAAGAGAATTTTGAGAAGAGAAATTTTGAAAAGGCGCTGGAGCTTGCAGACAAAGCCGAACAGTTGATAAATAATGCCCGGCTAAACGGACAAAGGAGTTCGCTGCTTGTATCGCTGAATAATTTCAGGGGCTTCGCGAATCTGGAGTTGAACAAGCTTGATGAAGCAAGAAACTGTTTTGAAACCGCGCTCGAGCTTGACACCGATTCTTCGGATGCCTGTGCAGGATTAGGCGAGGTGTTTTATCGTTCCGGTATGGACGAAGAAGCTAAAGTAATGTACGAATGGGCTGTAAAGAACAATGAGAGCAATGCGTTTGCTTCAGAAGGATTAAAGAAGGTTAATAAGGTTTTGGGTTTCGATGGAAAGCACAACTCGTTGTTTATTAACAATGTTCAATAATTGACGAGAAAAAAATGGATGATTATACAAAAGCAATAAACTACTTTAACGAAAAGAAATTTGAAGATGCTCAAAAAATTCTTCTGCAATTACTCGAAAAAGACAGCACGGATTTTAATGTTCTGAATTTTCTCGGCATCATTCAGCTTCATCTGAGTAATTATAATAAAGCCATTAATTATTTTCAGCAGGTTATAACATTATATCCTGGACATGCAGGTGCATATTATAATTTGGGATATTGTTATGAAAACCTTGGTAAAGATACTCTTGCCCTTGAGCAGTATCAAAAAGCAATTTCGTATGAGAAAACTTTAACCGATGCATATCTTAATTTGGGAAAGCTGCTTGTCCGCCGGAATGATTTTTCCGGTGCCGAAGAGAACTACCGTTCTGCTCTGAACAACAATGTTATTACTTCCGATATTTTAAACAACCTGGCTAACCTATATTATAAACTTAATAAATGGGATGAGGCGATAAAGTATTATAATAAAGCTATAGAAATAGACCCGGAGAACGCCCGGCTCTATTTTAATCTCGGAACATGTTACTTAAAAACCGGCGATGACGAGAATGCAATAGCCGGACTTGAAAAGGCGGTTGAGT
The DNA here is from genome assembly GCA_024278655.1 of Bacteroidota bacterium. Taxonomy (GTDB): domain Bacteria; phylum Bacteroidota; class Ignavibacteria; order Ignavibacteriales; family Ignavibacteriaceae; genus BMS3ABIN03. The sequence goes on from JAJRSV010000012.1 coordinate 7,272, forward strand.
TAAATCCGGATTACCCGGAAGCGATGAACAATCTTGCAAATATTTATACAAAGCTTAAAAGATATGAAGAGGCGGTTGAATTATATCATAAGATAGCAGCGGTTAATGAGAAAGCCGAGGTGCTGTTTAATCAGGGGTATTGTTATCAGCAAAAAAATCAGCTCGATAAGGCGTTGGAGTATTACGGAAAAGCACTGAAACTCGATCCTTCTCTTAAAAGTG
>JAJRSV010000013.1 GCA_024278655.1 Bacteroidota bacterium
TAAACCTGTAAGTGCGGAATTAAGAGGATGAAAAAAGAAATTATAGCCGGTTTGGATTTGGGCACAACAAAAGTTTGTGCGGTAATTGCCGAAAGGAACATTGAAACCAACAGGTTCGATATTCTCGGCTTCGGTGTTGCACCTTCGGGCGGATTGCATAAAGGACTTGTAGCCAATATAAGCAAAACAGCCGAAGCGATTAAAGAGGCAATGGCAATTGCAGAAAACCGGGCGGGTTTTAGCGTGAACGTTGTTAACGTTGGTGTTGCAGGCGAGCATATCACAAGCATCCGTCACCGTAACTATGTAACGATAACAAACCAGGAAAAAGAAATTACAAAAGATGACCTCGACCGGCTTGAAGCGGATGTAAGAACAATAAGGATTCCGTCGGACAGGCAAATTCTTCATATCATTCCCGAAGAATTTTCGGTCGATTACCAGGGCGGAATAGAAAACCCGATCGGGATGTCCGGTTCGCGTCTGGAAGCGAGTAATCATGTTGTGCTTGCTTCAATCCCCGCAATTCAGAACATAAAAAAATCTGTTGAGCGTGCGGGTTATAAAGTTCGCGATTACATTCTTCAGCCGATTGCTTCGAGTACATCGGTACTGGAAGACAGCGAGTGCGACCTTGGAGTTGCGTTAATCGATATCGGCGGCGGCACTACCGATATAGCGGTCTTTCATAAAAAAGCGATTAAGCATACAAAGGTTATCGGTATAGCAGGCAACCAGGTAACTAACGATATACGCGAGTCGCTCGGTGTAATTACCGAAGAAGCGGAACATCTTAAAAAAGATTACGGCTATGCAAGCGAAAGCGCAATCATCAGGGATGAAGATATTCTTATAAGAGGAGTTGGTGCAAGAGGCAATACTAAAATTCCGATAAGTCTTTTAACGCAAATAATCAGTCTGCGAATGAGAGAACTGTTTACGTTGGTTGATAACGAACTTCGTAACGCGGGATATAAAAATAAAATTAAAGCCGGTATCGTTTTAACCGGCGGCGGTTCGTTGTTACGCGGATGTGTTGACTTAGCCGAGGAAGTTTTCGGGCTGCCTGCAAGAATAGGCGTTCCGCTCGAATTGGGTGAAGGTTTATCGGGCGAAATTGAAAGCCCGGAATTTGCAACGGTAGCCGGATTGATAAAAGGTGTGCCGGGCGGCAAATCGAGTGAATATCAATCTCTTATAAAAAAACAGATTGCAGGAAAGAACAAACTGAAAGAAATTGTAAAAAAAGTACAGGAATTTTTCGATGAACTCTAACAAACTCTATAAGGAGGGACTATGACTAAATTCGCCACTCTCGATCGTGAGAAACCGATGTCTGCAGTATTAAAAGTTGTAGGCGTTGGCGGAGGGGGATGTAATGCTATCGACAGCATGATCTCGAGAGGTCTGGATGGTGTTGAATATGTTGCTGTTAATACAGACGCACAGGTATTACAAAGCAATAGAGCAACGCACAAAATCCAGGTTGGAACCACAATAACCCGCGGCTTGGGTGCCGGTGCCGATCCTAACATCGGAAGGAAAGCCGTAGAAGAAGACAGGGAGAAAATTGCCGAAGTGCTTTCGGGCAGTGATATGGTTTTTGTTACTGCCGGAATGGGCGGAGGTACCGGAACGGGAGGAGCGCCGATTATTGCTTCGGTTGCACAAAGCATCGGAGCGCTTGTAGTAGGCATTGTTACCAAACCGTTTAAGTGGGAAGGTAAAGCAAGAATGATGAACGCCGAACAGGGCATCCAGGAGATGAGAAAACATGTAGATAGTTTAATCGTTATACCTAACGAAAGACTTCTTGCTATACTCGACGACAAGACAACCGCATTCACCGCATTCGATAAACCGAATGAAGTGCTCTACGAAGCAACGAGAGGCATTGCCGATATTATTACCGTTGAAGGTTTGATAAACGTTGACTTTGCAGATGTCCGTACTGTAATGAGCCAAAGCGGCGAAGCTTTGATGGGCTGCGGAATTGCAAGCGGCGAAAACCGTGCAATAGAGGCGGCACAAAAAGCTATCTCGTCTCCGCTGCTTGAGGGCATGAACATTAAAGGTGCAAAGAGCGTACTGCTCAATGTTACCGGTTCGAGCAATCTTACTATGCACGAAATCGATGAAGGAAACAAAGTTATATTCGAAGCTGCGGGTGAAGAAGCCAACGTTATCTTTGGCTGCGTTAGAAAAGAGGAGATGAACGATTACGTTTCGTACACGGTTATAGCAACCGGATTCGATTCGGCAAGAAAATCTTTCCCTTCGGCAGGAATAAAATCATCCGTCAAAGGAAAACAGGAAGCATTAGACTTCAGAGGCGGATTTAATTTTCTTGATTCAGACAACATAGATAAGGAGGACCTTGAAGTGCCTACTATTCTCAGAGTAAAAAGCCCAAAGTCGTCAATCGACGATATCGGTTATACCGAGGATGAAGAGCAGGAAACCGAAAGCACTTTAGAGATAAAAAATACCCGGTATAGCTGGGCTAAAGAAAAAATGGAAAAGAAAGAACCGGAAGAAAATTCAAAAGACGATGATGATGAAAGTTCATCGTTCCTGCGAATGATTATGGATTAAAATTAGAGTGGCAATATCGTGTTGAGGGGATAGTTATCCCTTTAATGAGAAAGTTCTTTTTAGAGTTGGTTAGTTATTCATCAATCAGCCGGGACTCGATGAAGACGGTTTCGTCTTCTTCCCGGCTGGGTGTTATAATTAACCTGTTCGGGCGGCAGCATAAGCTGCACTCTTCTATAAAATCCTGCTTATCTTCAACTGTAAGGTCTAACCATAATTCATTTTCCTCACCGCAGTACTGGCAAACCCAACTGATAATTTCATCGGTTTGCATTTACTCCTCCGGCAAATTTATTTAACAACTACACTGTAATGAATAAAAATATCATGCAAAAGACAAGAGTAGAACATTTGCAGGTTAATGCCGTAAATCATAATTTATAATTTGTGTCTTCAAAAAATTCTGTAAGAGTTACCGAACCTTCTACAAAACCAGATTGAATCCCAGCGAAAAATTTCTTATCGGCTTTAAGTTGCCTATCAGCTCAACGTAATTATAATTGAAGATGTTCTTTGCATTCAAATAAAACTGCAGCGGCAAGCCGAGCGAAATTAAATTATAGCTTGCACGTAAATCTGTAACGTAAACAGGCACACGTAAATCGCCGTCGGGTACAATTCCCAAATCGACTAACTCTTCATCAATCTCATCAACTCTGCTCCAGTACCGGAAATCAACTCCGAAGGTAAAATTCGAAATGGTAAAATCCAGCGTTGAGTAAAACAGATGACGCGGGCGGTACTTCAATGCTTTGTTCATATCTAAATCTCTTGCCCATAAATAAGTGTAGCTTAATCGCCAGTCCAGCATATCCGGAATTATTTGTATCACCGTGTTGAATTCAAAACCCTGTATCCTTGCTCTTACCACGTTATCGAAGACTGCAAAGCCGTCCGTCGGATCGATGCCCGGCTCAATCATATCGTAGTATTCATTGTGAAAAGCGGCAACATCGAAATTTACGAGTCGGGGCAGGTCGTAGTTTATTCCCACTTCAAAAGTCAGGTTCGATTCTGACCTTAAATTTGGATTCGGCTTTACCGTTATGCCGTAAGTTGAAGTAGAAGTAAAAGCTTCTGCCAATGTCGGTGCTCTGAATCCCGTGCTTAATGATGAACGCAGGATCAGATTTTTCAGCAGTTTGTAATTCAAACCTAACTTAGGCGAAAGAGCATCGGAACCTTTTAATGTATCGAGCCGCGTATAATCGTAACGGAATCCCAGCGATAATTTAAGCGGGAAGTTAAAACTTATATCCAATTGAGCGTAACCGGCAACCGTGTACGAAGAAGGATTACCGAAGATGGATGAGTTTACGTTTGATGATATTCCTTCAACACCTGTAATAAGGAATAAGTTGTTTGTTAAGCTTGAATTTATTTGTATTTCGCCTCTGTATAAACCGGATGTAGATACATTATTTTGTATCGAGTTGTCTTCCCAGTTGTTGTGATAGTAACTTGCCTTTACGTTCATAAAAACTTTATCGCTTATCACGTCTTTAAAAACAAGCCCGAACAAGTACCTGTTGGTTTCAATTTTTTCACCGAGGTTTCTGTCCGGAGGTCTGAGAGCATTCTGCGAATCTTTCCAGTAAATAAAAGTATCTGCCCGTTTGTTAAAAGTATTTGCAAGCAGCATTAAAGAAGATTTCGGGGTGAATTTATAAACCGCTTTGAGGAACCCGATATATTTTTTCGAATAATCATTTTGCCGGTATCCTGAATTTTCAAGACGTGAGAAAGAAATGTTGAACCCGAATTTTCCAAATGTGTTCGAGTGCGATAAAGTTAATCCGTTAAAAGGTCTTCGCTCTCCCGACCAATCCCATTGGCTGTAATAAGGTTTATCGTAAACACCGTAAAATCCGTTTACCCGTGTTTGCGGATAATTTGTGATATCGCGTGTAATCGAGTTTATTACTCCTCCTATTGCCGATGAGCCGTACATCGAACTTGCAGCACCTTTAATTATTTCAACCCGTTGTATTTCGGTAACGGGAATCATTTCCCAGACTATCTCGCCGGTATCCCCGGTATAAAACGGTAAACCGTCTATAGCCAGCAGCGCCCTTGCACCTGCACCTCTGCTGTAACCGCCGGAACCCCGTATGCTTATCTGGTCGTCGGTCATATTAACTCCGGGCACGTATCGCAAAGCATCTTCCATATTAAAGTAGTTTCTTTCGGTAAGATTAGTTCCTTTTATAATTTCCACGCTTACAGGCAAATCCGATTTTTTCTGCTCATACTTACTTGCCGTAACAATTATCTCTTCGGCTTTAATTATTTCTTCTTTCAGTATAACATTAAGTGTAACGGGTTTATCAACCGTAACATCTTCAATCTTAAGTTTTTTATACCCGATGGCTGAAAATACTATTGTATATTTTCCCGGCTTAACGTTTTCAATTTTGTAATGACCGTTTATATCGGAAGCGGCGCCTAACCCGGTTCCGGTTAATATAACGTTTACATGGGGCAGAGGATTGTTATGAGTATCTGTAATAGTACCGCTGATGCTGTAGGTCTGTGCGAGGGTACTTGCCGGAAGAAAAACAATCATCATCAAAACAGACAGTAAAAACTTTTTCATTTTAAATATGTAAAGCTGCTTTTTCATTAATTACCTCCCGGTGGCTGAGGCGGAGGATTATCGAAGTCGCAGATTATATCGATATCTCTTACAAAAGTATTCTCCGGAATTACGAGTGTGCCCGGTTTTGTTGTATCGCCGGGATTGTAATAAACCCCTGCAACCCACCAGTCTTTACGGTTGAGCGAAATTATCTCCGTTGCCTGTTGAACTACCGCTACGTAATGATACACTCCCGGTTCGAAAGTACCGGTTGCAGGAATGAAAGAGGAATCCTTTGAGCTGTAATAATATACACCCGTGCCGAAAGGTATTTCGAAGCTTAGGAACTTAAGATTGAGTATATTAAAATCTTCTGCGGATTCAAGCGGGTCCTTGAAAACAACTAAGTGCGTACGTTTGATGCTGTCGGGCCACTCACCGATAAAAGTTATCTTCCCGCCGAAACCGGTTGTAGTATCGGGAGGCAGCGGTACGATGCCATGGTCTTCGCATGCTATCAGTAAAATAAACGGAATAAAAAGAAGCAAAATCTTTCGCATTCAAACTACCGTATGTTTTGAAATAAATTTAAGCATCGGCAACACTTACTTTCACTTAAATTAATTACCGCTCGTAGTAAATTTGTCTTTTATTCTGAAAAATGCAACAAAAATATTATTAGAACTGTATGGACAAAATGACTAACAAGCTGCATCAGTAAAAAATTAAAAACTCAGACTTTTTTTGAATGCAATATATCTTTTAAAACCGAGCGCGTAATTGCCCGTTATAAAATTCCGGGTGTTGAATTTAAGAAAAGTTAATGTTGGCATGTATAATCTGTTTTTCAAAATCGATTTATCTACATTCTTAAACATGTCGAACAAATCATCAGGGTTTTCGTTTGCATAGTGGTTCGTTAGGAACTCCATATTCTTTGCGCGGTAACCGCCGGGTATTTCACGGCTCTTCTTCCAGTCGCGTAAATACTTAAACTCAAGCACAGGACGGTTAAACGAGTTAATTGTTGTACCGTTAAAATCCGATTTATCATATTTACCCACATAAGCAGAAAGAATGGTTAACGAGTTAAAAATGTTATACTTCTGAAACTCAGCGTTTAACACCGGATCCGTAAAGAGCGAATCCATGTGTGCCTTATCAAAAACAACCGGGTTATCGGATGCCGCCATTAAAATATCGGAAGAGTAAAAATAGAAAAGGTAAACATACTTAAATGAATTAGTCAGTGTATTGATTATTATTTTGGTTGCTTCGTACGGAGTGATAATGGGAATCCACTGTACAAACACACCGTCCGGCTTCAAACGTTTTTTACACATCTCGTAATAATCAGCAGAGAGCATAATTGTGTTGCCGCTGTGCAGCGTTCCTAACTTTCCGTCCGATGAGATGATATCGTATTTCTTATCGGTGTAAAGCAGGTATGAATAGATATCATCGTTAATCATATTGATTTTACTGTTGTTAAAAACATCGTAATTAACGTCAGTAAAATATTTTGCCGCTTCGAATACGGGTTTAATCAGTTCAACGCAATCGAGCTGCTTTAAGTCTTTGTGCAGGGTCATGCTTCCGGCACTTATTCCGCTTGCAAGACCTACCGCTAACACTTGCTCAGCATTGGGTTTAAGAAAGAAAGGCAGGTGAGCAATTAATTTTTCCTTTTGCATTAAGCTTCTGGATGTAGAAGCAATAGGGATACCGTCGATACTTAAAAATTTTGAGTTGCCGCGCTTGTAAACTTTTACGGTTGCCATTAATCCTTCTTTATAAAAGAGAACGTCGTCGGTTTTCTTTTCTTTGTTTCCCAAAAGATACTTGCCGCTGCCCGATAAAATTATTGCAACCGCAAGCAGAGGTATGCTCAATAGAACAACCGGACGAAAGTATGTCTTCGATTTAATTATGAAAATTAATCCGAGCAAAAGGTTAATTACAGCGATAATGTAAATGCTGCTTTTAATTCCGAATGCAGGGATTAAGAAAAATCCTGCCGTAAGCGAACCGAGTATTGCTCCGATTGTATTTATTGCATAGATGGAACTGACGGTTTTGCCGGCTTTTTTCGATACCTTATTATAGTAAAGGTCGTTCAGAAGAGGGTAAAGAACTCCCATTAAAATTGTAGGAATAAGATAGATTAAAATTGCCGTAACGATAAAAGCCAGAATGCCCCAGCCCCATGCATAAGAATAATCGTAAAGAATTTTCTTAATGCTTTCCTGAAAACTTTCGGTATAAGCAAAAGTATATAAAAGATAGATTGTAAAGATTGAATAAATGCCGAGTGCTATCTGAAGTACGCCGTAAATGTAAGTAAGCTTATTATTTTTATCGCTTAGCCGTTTTGCAATTCTTCCGCCTATTGCAATTCCCAAAAGAAACACGAAAAGAATGGAAGCAAAACCGTAAGTGCTGTTTAGTATCAGGAACTTTAAACCTCTTGTCCACAATATTTCGAAAGAGAGCGCTGCGAATCCCGATAGTCCCGCTGTTATCAGTAGAAGTGTTTTGTAATTTAAAGCGACTTCGCTGCCCGAATGAACTTCTTTCTTTTTCTTCTTTGCTTTCTTATCAACCGGTTCTGTTTTCTCGGATGTTTCTTTAACCGGTTCTGTGGTTTCCGGTTTTCCCAGATAAAGCATTACCGTTAAGCCGATTAAAATATTTATAACGGCTGTAACAAGTATTCCTTCGCGAATGCCCAGGTACTCGATAATAAAAAATCCGGCTATCAAAACACCGATTGCCCCGCCCAAAGTATTTACGGCGTAAAAAAGACTAATATTATCTCCGAACGATTTCCTCTTTTTCGTAAAGTATTGAACAGCGAGCGGCAGTGTTGCGCCCATTGCACTTGTGGGTATAACAAGCAGCAGTAATGTGAAAATAAATTTCAGGAATAAATTAACCGGCTCGATATGCTGAAAGATTGAATGAGTGAAATTAAATAGGGCTGATACCATTCCGAAAATCAAAAGAAGAAAAGCAGCGTATAAGCCGATGGAAAGTTCGAGGTAAGCATACCATTTAACCGGGTTGTTGATTCTTTCCATATATCTGCCGATAAGCCAAGAACCGAAGAACAACCCGAACATAAACGAAGCGACGATAATGCTTATGGCGGTATATGTGTTGCCGATGATGAATGTAAATAATCTTGTCCACAATATTTGATACATCAATCCGCAAAGCCCCGAAAGCAGAAAGAGTATGGAAAAGATTTTTTTATTCATCTATCTGATAATAATTACTTTTGAAAGGAGCGCTACACGAATATTAATTATCCTGCTGTTTCCTCAACCTGTTCGTACTTAAAAGGGAATTTGAAATAATAAAAGTGTTCGTCTTCTTTTACAATTTTATCTTTTGTCAATTCATACCTTTCAACCGGTGCATCACTCTTTCCGTTACTTTTATACGGGAGATACAAACCCTCCTGGTAGTAATATTTCGGCAGGCGAATCATTTTATGTTTGAAAAGATATGCCATATCGATTAAAATTTTTCTTGTTCTGTTTTGTTCATCAATCCGTAAATAATAAGCTCTCATAATTTTTCCACCTTTGATAATTTTAATGGCAAAATTAAAGAATATTATTCAAAAACCGAATAGCAGGTAAAATGCCGCTATTCATTTTTAACTGCATTTGCTATATTTGAACAACTAAAATCCGGATAATATTGAACAGAAAAAATATCAACATACTTTTACTGCTAATTGCACTCATCTGGGCGGGTTCGGCTTTTGCACAGGTCGAAAACGTTCCGCTCAACCATCCGGTTTATAAATTCCTGAAGGAGATGAAAGTAAAAAAAATAATTCCCTACTTCAGCGAAGACGTGCCGAACATATCAAGATTTTATGTGAATGCGTTACTCGATTCGGTGAGGGGAAAATATGACGAATTGAGCAGCACCGAGAAAGACTTATTATACAGATACAAGATTGAATTTAACGACAGTCTGCTTGACGAAACCACAACACGTTTGTTTACGCCGGATAAAGAATTCTCATCAACCGCGGGCGATATTTTTTCGAACAAGGTGAAATATCTTTATGCATACCAGGAAGAAAATGCAAACGCTTATATAAAATTATTGGGACATTTCTATCACGGACAAAAATTCAAACCCGGAGTTAACAACTCAAATCTTTTCGATATCGGGTTCAGAATAAGAGGTACGGTGTTCGATCATCTCGGTTACTTCTTCCAGGTAATTAAAGGGGGTGCAAGCGGCAACCAGCAACTTGCTGAAATTATGGAACCGCGCCTGCTTACTAATTTCAAATGGATTGAAAAAGGAGAAAACATAGGCAATTACGATTTTACGAATGCCTACATTAAATATTACACTCAACCTGTTGACGGAATGAATCTGGCTATTGAGCTGGGAAGGGAACCGCTGACCATAGGATACGGTTACGGCAGTAAACTGGTTTTGTCCGGCGATAACCCGATGATGGATTTCCTGCAGTTTAATTTCGATTACGGTATTGTTCACTTTACTTCAATCCATGCTTCTACTGTCGGATTATTCAGTCGCAACAGGAACGAACGTTACACAAAATTCTGGGCGTTCAACAGGTTAAAGTTTACAATTAAAGATTTATTTGATATCGGAATAGGCGAGAGCATTGTTTATTCGGGAAGGGGAATTGAGCTTGGATATCTGGCACCGATTGCTTTCTACAAGTTTGTGGAGATGTCGCTGCAGGACAGGGATAACGGAAATCTGTACTTCGATCTTCAAACAAACTTTATCAAAAACCTGGAACTGCAGGGAACATTCTTCCTTGATGAGAACATTCTCTCGCACTTACAGGACCTTGACAGATACACAAACAAAACCGCTTATCAAATAGGCGCGTTTTGGTACGAAGCGTTTACGGTTCCCGACCTCTCTTTTATTCTGGAGTACACCAAGATACGACCTTATGTTTATTCACATTTCGATGTGAAAAACACTTACTCTGCGTGGGGAGTTAATCTCGGTCATCCAATCGGACCAAACTCCGATGAAATATTCACAAAGCTTGCATATAATGTAAACGACTGGATAAGATTTAATATGGAATACCGATTTATAAGAAGTGGGGAAAACGTTTACGATGAAGAAGGTAATCTGATTAAGAATGTAGGCGGCGATATGTTTCTTGTTCACGAGAGCAATCCTAAAGTTATTGACGCTCCTTTCCTTGACGGAATAAGAATAAATACCGATGTATTTCAGGCGGGCTTCAGAGTTGAGCCGGCACGCGGATTTATTTTCGATATTATATACAATTACAGTATCGAAAATCACATAACCGAAGGATTCAAAAAAGATTTTACTTACGGTTTGATAAAGTTTACATTAGAATATTAATATTCGTTTGCTTTACGCTGTTTTGAATATAATGCCGGAGAAGGCTCGCACAAGATAAAAGATAAAAGTAAAAAGATAAAAGAATACAACTTCTAAAATCAAAAATCCCTGCTTGCTGTCCTCCAAAACGACCCGACTGCGACGCAGTCGAACATTTGTAAAAAGGAAAAAAGCAAGATGATGTAAACGATGCCGAAGGTATCGAAGAAGGATGCCTGAGCAAGTGTTAACTTCAACCGCCTCGCGGTTGTTCCGGAGAGTCGGCTTTTCGTTTTTTGCTACTGCTACAAACTTTTGACACCTTCGGTGTCGTTTTTATTTTTTATATGTCATTATTGTATTATCAAAACTTCTAAAATCTAAAATCCCTGCCTGCCTTTGGTAGGGTTGATGGATGTTCGATATTCAAAAATAGCGTAAGCAGGAATGTACGCTTGCGTTTTAGCACTATCGCAATTCCCTGTTTCGCAGTTCGGTATTATTGCCAGTGTGAAAACGTTTTAGATTGTTCCGGCAGACCTCGCCCTGTATCCCTCTCCTTGCTAAGGAGAGGGATGTTTGATTGCAAGCCTCCTCGCTTGCGCTTATGCATTATCGTTGTGTTAGCTTCTGTCTTCTTGCAGCAGAATATTAAGTCACGGATTTCGCTAATTAAATTCTATGAAACGCTGAACTCGAGCCGACCCATGTTTTGTCTTTGTTGTAATCAACACCCATCATTTTTCCTTTGCTCATTCTTATTAAATTATTTACAAGCAAAGGTTCTTCATTCCACAGATACATCATTCTTATTTCCACTTTTGAATATTCATCCGGAGTTTTAATCAGCGGCGCGTAATTAATTTTTTCCTGCAGTATGTAGTTTTGCGGGTCTTCGATTTTTTTAAGCATTTCTTTTGTAAGATCGATTTCAACGCCGTGACCTGCAAATGAAAAGAGCGGCTTTAATACGTAATTGTGTAAATCATTTGGCAGCTCATCCACTTGATCGAGGAAATAGCAGTTGGGGACAAACTCACCTTTTAATAACGGCAGGGAGTACTTGCTTATTCTGAAAAACCAATTCGGATGCGCTGCCCATTTAACATCGAGTTCGCTTTTAAAATCGATGTTGTGTTCAATCTTACTTCTTAATAACTCATCAAAGATAACACGGTTGTAAATTCGTTCAACGGGAATTTCTTTTCCGTCTTTCTTATAGAATAATTTTCTGCCTCTTTGGATCAGCTTGCTTATACCAACGGTTGTAATTCCCGTTAAGCTTTCGGTTGCGGCAAAGTCGATGCGGGTTTTCTGTTTCTCCGGTGTTATCTCTAAAAGGATTACATTTTCCGGATCGCATTCACCCAAAACGGTTTTACGGAAAAGCTCTGCATATTTTTCGTCATCGATGTTGTTATAGTAAGGAGTAAAATTGTCTGGAACCGGGAAATGCTTACGTAAAAGTTTGACGAAAAAATATTGATACGCATAAATAGTCGGGAATGCCTGCAGTTCAACCAGACGCGGAATGTATTCACCGTCTGCTGTTTTACAGATTGCAAAATCAATCTGGAAAAACTCGGGATGATCATCTTCATTCGGTACTAATAAACTCTCGGGTACGGCATATTTAGATTGCTCTTTAAACTCCAGTGAGCGCACCTGCTTAGTAATATCGTTACACGCATCAATTAATTTTTGGTTCAGTTCGTCCGAAAGAAAAAGGGGTGTTTCCGAAACCCTGAAATCCGCCGGGTAACGAAAAAGCGAATTAAGCTCGTTTAAAAAATTGCGATAAGCTTGTTCGTTAAAGCTGTTGTTGAATTGCTCTCTTAATTCCGGAATCATACTTATACAATTACCTTTACCAATTCATCGATGGCGTTATTAATGAACGATGGCAGAACTGTGCGGCGGGTTAGTTTTATTGCACCGGGATTATGCAGCAAGTTAATCATCTCGTTAAATCTTTCTTCACCGTAAATATCGGTTATCAGTTTCTTTTCATCCGGTTTGTTAAAATGATACAGCATGCTTTCCGGGTCTGCTTCGGGATGAAACTGTGTGCCAGCAATTTCGCCGCTTATTCTTACAGCGGCTAATGCCGGTTCTCTTTCGGTATTGGTGTCAACAAATTCGTACGAAAGAATTTTTGCACCTAATTCGTTCAATACTTTTTCATTCCCGTTTATAACCTGGTAATTTCTTATATCGGCAGCATAAAACGGGTTGGGTAATTCTTTTAAAAGCAAATCCCGTTTACCTGCTTCCGTTTTTATAAACGGCATTACGCCGAATGATTTGAACTCTCTTTTTGTTACTTCACCGAACTCAAAAAATCTTGCCATTAGCTGGAACGAGTGGCAAATAAAAAATATATATTTTTTTCTTTCGGGATTATTTTTATTGTAATCATAAATCTTTTCAATCAGATTAAAATAATCTTTTTCCCATTTCGTTCCTTCTCCGTCGAACGGGCTCCCGGGTCCGCCGGATGATATGTAAATATCGAACTCCAAACCGGGAATCTCTTCTTTATATCTCGTATCGAACCTTTTATAAATAATGTTTACATCGGTTCGCTGCTCACCGGTTTGTTTTACAATTTCGCCGATGCATCGAATTCCCTCGTTCGGTTCGTTGTTGTATAAATCTATTGTTGCTACTTTTATATCGAATTTATTCATATTAAAATCAATCAGTTTAAATTTAATCCTTTGTGAGTTTCTTCGATTATGTAATCGACTACTTTTTTCGTGTCCTTTGTTTTTTCCCAGACTTTTAACTGTCTGTCTGCACCGGTACCGTTTTCCAGGATATTATTTATGTATGAAATCTCTTCGCGCGAACCCAACTCATCAACAACATCATCCACGAACTCCAACAGTTCCTGTGCAAGTGCACCGAACTCAACTTCTTCCTGCTTGCCGAAGTCGATTAGCTTTCCACTTATTCCATAGCGTGCTGCACGCCATTTGTTCTCTGCAATCAACGCTCTTCTGTAAAGACGGAAACCGAGATTTTGTTTTATCAGTTTGTAAAGCTTCGCAACTATCGCCTGCATAAGTGCGGCAAGACAAATCGTTTCGTCAACTCGCATCGGAAGATCGCACACACGAAACTCGAGTGTTTTAAAAGTTGGATGAACCCTTATATCCCACCATATTTTTCTTGCGTCGTCTATGCATCCGGTTTTTATAAGAAGATTAACAAAGTTATCGTATTCCGAAATGCTACCGAAGTAATCGGGAATACCGGTTCGCGGAAAGCGGTCGAACACTTTGCTGCGGTACGATTTCAAGCCGGTATTTCTTCCCAGCCAGAACGGTGAGTTTGTAGAGAGCGCAAATATGTGAGGCAAAAAATACCTTGCAGCATTCATAATGTGCAGGGCGGTTTCTCTTTCATCAACACCTACATGAACGTGCAATCCGAAAATTAAATTTGCTCTTGCCACCTGCTGCATATCGGTTACAATTTCTTTGTAGCGCGGATGTTCGGTAATCAACTGATCTTTCCAGTGCGAAAAAGGATGTGTTCCGGCAGCGGCAATACGCAAGCCGCTTTTCATTGCAAGCTTTGCTAATTTTGTCCGCAAATCAATTACCTGTTCACGTGCATCTTTAATATCGCGGCAGATGTCGGTTCCCATCTCAATCACCGACTGATGCATTTCGGCTTTTACTCTTTCTTTAAGTATAACCTTTCCGTCTTCAAGTATTTGCTGAACATGAGATTTAAGTTCCCTGGTTTCGGGATCCACAATCTGAAATTCTTCCTCGACGCCTAATGTGAACAGTCCTGCCTCTGCCATTTTGCTTCTCCTGCCGGTTTATAAAACTAATGATTTATTAGCCGCAAACTGCGTAACAAATTTACCCCAGGTTAAATTGTTCTTGCCGTCTTTATGCTGTTGTGCTCTTCGTATTGCCATGTTAGCTGCCGCTTCAACAATCCATTCAAAATTTTCTTCACCCACGGAATGGATATCTGCATCGGGTGCGGGATTGCAAAAGTCTATTGCATACGGCACTCCATCGCGTATTGCAAGCTCAACAGTGTTGAAATCGTAACCGAGTGCTTCATTAATTTTTATTACTGTATTTTCCATTTCATCAAGTAGTTTCTTCTCAACCGGTTTTGGATTTTTCACGTATCTTAAATGATGCGGCTGTTTCGGGTCGTACTGCATTATATGAACATCTTTCCTGTCGAGGCAGTAGCATCTGAAATAATCGGTAAACTGAATTTCTTCCTGAAGCATCATAACAAGCTGCCCGGTTTCGTTATAAGCTTTGAAGAATTCATCTTTGTTTTCAAGCCGGTAAACATTTTTCCACCCGCCGCCAGCAAACGGCTTGAAGAAAGCGGGGAAACCAATGTAATCGAAGATAGAATCCCAATCAAGCGGGAAGCTTAAATTCCTGAATGAGTTCTCATCAGTATCATCGGGATGCTGATTGGATGGCAGCAGAACAGTTTTAGGAACCGCTACTCCTATCTTCGTCATCAAAGCATTGTTGAAAAACTTCTCGTCGGCACTCCACCAAAACGGATTGTTAATTACCGCCGTTCCGCTTACCGCAGCATTTTTAAGGTATGCGCGGTAAAAAGGTACGTCCTGCGAAATCCTGTCGATTATCACATCATAACCGCTCGGTTCGCCCTGAACCACTTTATCGATTTTAACAAACTCTGCGGTTATCCCGTCAATATTTTTTGAATTTACTCTTTCGACAAAAGCAGGCGGAAATGTATTCTCCTGCCCGAATAATATTCCTATTTTCTTCATACTCTTCCTTGTAAAACATTAATATAATTTAATAAAATTTTTGGTGATGTATTTGTTCCGCTTCCTATTTTGCAGTTATATTTTTGAGTTCCGTAAGAAGGGGATGCGTTAGTAGCAATTTATTGAAGGGTAAATATATTAAAATTTAGTTACATTATCATTTGTGGAACCCAACATTATTCAGGAAAAAACCTTTTTATGCGAAAAGAGACAAGTATTTATTCTGATTCCTAATTGTTAAATTGAATTTCAGCTTTCAGAAGGATATTTTTGGTTTTTATTTAAGAAACGGCTATGCAACAAACTCCTTTAATGGCACAATATTACAAGATTAAGGAAGCGAATCCTGATACGATTCTGCTTTTCCGCATCGGCGACTTCTTCGAGACATTCGAAGACGATGCAAAAATAGCTTCCAAAGTATTGGGCATTACTTTAACCAAGCGATCGAACGGGGCTGCCGAAGATGTACCTTTAGCCGGATTTCCGCATCACGCAATCGATACTTACCTGCCGAAGTTAGTAAGAGCCGGTTACAGGGTTGCTGTTTGCGAGCAGGTGGAAAATCCGAAGTTTGCAAAGGGCATTGTAAAAAGGGAAGTGGTTGAAGTTGTTACGCCGGGCGTTACGTTATCGGAAAAGCTGCTCGATCATAAAAGAAATAATTACCTTGCCGCCGTTTGTGTGAAGAACGAAGTAGCCGGTATTTCATTTGCCGATATTTCCACAGGCGAGTTTTACGCATACGAAATTCCGGAAAGCGAATTAACACAGCAACTGGAATCCATTCAGGCATCCGAAATTCTGATTCCTAAAAAGGATAAAGATTATCTGATTCCATTAATTAAAAAAGTAAACTCTTCCGTAAGAGTAACGAAGATTGACGATTGGATATTCAATTACGAATACGGAAAGGAACTGCTGTTGATGCAGTTCAAAACGGTAAACCTTAAGGGCTTCGGGGTTGAACACCTGAACGAAGGTTTAGTAGCGGCTGGTGTTGTGTTAAGCTACCTGCAGGAAACACAAAAGTCGAACCTTTCGCATCTTAACA
This sequence comes from Bacteroidota bacterium, assembly GCA_024278655.1. Classification (GTDB taxonomy): domain Bacteria; phylum Bacteroidota; class Ignavibacteria; order Ignavibacteriales; family Ignavibacteriaceae; genus BMS3ABIN03. The sequence goes on from JAJRSV010000013.1 coordinate 16,396, forward strand.
GCATCTCGCTTTACAATCATTCCGATTATATGATTCTGGACGCATCGACGCGGAGAAACCTCGAGATTACTTTTACGATGCAGGACGGCGGGAGGGAAGGTTCGTTAATTTCCATTCTCGACAGAACAAGTACAGCAATGGGCGGCAGGTTATTAAAGAAATGGATATCACTGCCTTTGCGCGATTTAAATTCTATTCAAAAGAGATTAGATAGTGTAGAAGAATTAATCAAAGAGAAAAATGTAAGAAAGAAAATAGTAAATGAATTAAAGGAAATCGGTGACCTCGAAAGATTAATTTCGCGCATAAGCACCGGCAGGGCAAATCCCCGCGAAGTAGTAGCATTAAAGTCGTCGCTTAAAAAGCTTCCCGCAGTAATAGAACAGCTTTCAAAATTAAAAAGTGAAACGCTTAATCAGATAAGGGAAGGACTTGACCCGCTGAACGAGCTTGTAGAAAAAATTCAAACGGCAATTGTAGATTCTCCACCGATGAACATAAACGACGGTGGAATAATAAGAAACGGCTTTAGTGTTGAACTCGATGAGTTAAGAGATATTGCCTTCCACGGAAAGGACTGGATTGCGCAGCTTCAGAAATCGGAAAGGGAGAAGACCGGTATTCCTTCGCTAAAGGTAAGTTATAATAAAGTCTTCGGTTATTATATTGAAATAAGCAACGCGCATAAAAACAAAATTCCCGAATCATACATAAGAAAGCAAACGCTTGTTAACTCCGAGCGTTACATTACTCCCGAGTTAAAAGAGTACGAAGAGAAAATTCTTAATGCGGAAGAAAAGATATACGAGCTCGAGTCGCAGTTGTTTAACGAAATACGGCTGTTAGCAGCATCCGAAGTAAGAACGATACAACAAAATGCCCGGCTCATTGCTATGCTCGATTGCTTCATCTCATTTGCCGAATGTGCCGAAGCATATAACTACTGCAAACCACTTTTAACCGAAGGAACAAGGTTAGAAATTATAAAAGGTCGCCACCCGGTTGTGGAACAGATACTACCTCCCGGAGAAAAATTTCATCCGAACGATTGCGTAATGGATAACGAGGAGAACCAGATTATAATTTTAACCGGACCGAACATGGCGGGTAAATCTGTTTATCTCAGGCAGGTTGGTTTGATTGTGCTGCTGGCTCAAATCGGTTCTTATGTTCCTGCCGAAAAAGCAGAGATTGGAATTGTCGACAGAATATTTACACGCGTCGGTGCAAGCGATAATATATCCGCCGGCGAAAGTACTTTTTTGGTAGAGATGCAGGAAGCAGCAAACATTTTAAATAACGCAACAAGTAAAAGTCTTATCTTGCTCGATGAAATAGGACGCGGCACAAGCACGTTCGACGGAATATCGATTGCCTGGGCTATTACCGAATACCTGCATGAGAACAGCGAGGTATCGGCAAAAACACTTTTCGCTACACATTACCACGAACTGAATGAAATGTCTGAGATTTTTCCGAGGATAAAAAATTATAAAGTTGAAGTAAGAGAGTACGACGATAAAGTTATCTTCCTTCACAAAGTAAATCCGGGCAGGGCTGACCACAGCTACGGAATACAGGTTGCACAAATGGCAGGGCTTCCGCGCTTCGTTACAAGCCGCGCAAAAGAAGTTCTGCAAAATCTTGAGAGCAAAGAGTTAACTCCATACGAGGAGAAGAAAGAAAAATTAAGAAAGCTGCAACGACCCGACAATCAAATCAGTCTGTTCGAGTTTAAGGACGATAAACTCAGGGACGAACTTAAACAACTTGAGATTGATAATCTTACTCCAATTGAAGCATTAAACAAACTAAACGAACTAAAAAAGAAAGTGAAAGATGAAAAAGGCAAATAAAATATTTTACCTGATTCTGTTTTTATTAACAGCAGCATTAATTGTAAGCTGCAATAAGGAAGAAAAAAAATACAGCGGTTTAAGTGATGAATACGTAAAAACACTGCTTCAGGAAAGAGCAGAAAAAGACAGCTTAATGAGATATGATGAGTATTCTCCGTTTAACCGCGATAAAAAAGCTATATGGGCTCCGCTAAGTTATTATGAACCGACGGCTGAATTTATTTTCAAATCTAAATTTTATCCTTACGAAAAAGTCGATACCGTGTTGGTTGCGGGAACGCGTGGAGAAATGAGGAAAGTATTGAAAGAAGGATATGTGAAACTGAATTACAAAGGCAAGGAATATAAACTGAACGTCTATAAAGGATTTTCAAATAAAGGCGAACCTTATTACAGCATCTGGTTGACCGATAGAACCACAGGCAAGGAAACTTACGGAGTGGGAAGATATCTGGAATTCGATTTAAACCCGGACACTAATTACGTTTATACTTTAGACTTTAACAGAGCGTACAATCCTTATTGTGCTTACAGTGCCGAATACACTTGTCCTATTCCCCGCGAAGAAGATTATATTGACTTTGCGATAAGAGCAGGCGAAAAGACATTTCATCCATAATAAACGGAGATTAAATTGATAATTGTACTTGAAAAGGGGATTAGTGATGAAAAGATTGAAAACGTAATCCGGCATTTGGAGGATTACGGATTTACCGTGCATAAATCAACCGGCGAAGAACAGATAATTTTAGGTGCCATAGGTATCCAACCGAATTTTGATACGCGTAAGATTAAAATACTCGAAGGTGTCTCGGCAGTTTACAGGGTAACCGAACCGTTCAGACTTGCAAGCAGAGGATATCAGAAAGAGAATACAAAAATAAAAATCGGTGATGTAGTAATCGGTTCGAACGATGTTGTTACGATTGCCGGTCCTTGTGCCGTTGAGAGCGAAGAGCAGATTATGACGATAGCAAAGATTATTAAAGAAGGCGGTGCAAAAATTTTAAGAGGCGGTGCGTTTAAGCCGCGTACATCTCCATATTCGTTCCAGGGGTTAGGTGAAGACGGATTAAAGTTGTTGCGTAAAGCCGGAGATGAATTCGGGCTGGCGGTAATTACCGAAGTAATGGACCCTGGGCAGGTGGAACTTGTTGCAAAGTATGCTGATATCTTCCAGCTCGGTGCCCGCAATATGCAGAACTTTCCGCTGCTACGTGAGCTCGGTAAAACCAACAAACCGGTAATGATAAAAAGGGGAATGTCCGCCACTATAGATGAATGGCTGATGTCTGCTGAATATATTCTTGCAAGCGGAAATAAAGATGTTATGGTATGCGAGCGCGGAATAAGAACATTCGAAACATCTACACGCAATACCTTCGATCTTTCTGCCATTCCGGTCATTCATAAAAAAAGTCATTTGCCAATTATTGCAGATCCATCGCACGCAGTCGGTATTAGAGATAAAGTCATTCCGATGGCAAGAGCCGCCGTTGCTGCAGGTGCCGACGGCTTGATGGTTGAAGTTCACCACGACCCTGCCGATGCTTTATCCGACGGACCGCAAGCGTTACTGCCGGAACAATTTTTTGAATTGATGGATCAGGTTAAAAAGATTGCTGAGATTATTGGCAGGAAAGCATAAAAAAAGCTGCAACCTGATTTAGTTGCAGCTAATAATAAATTACATTTTAAGTTAAAGTTTATTCAACTCTAATTAAAACAACCCTGCGGTTTGCTCTTCTTCCTTCAGGTGTATTATTGTCGGCAATAGGAAAGTCTTCACCCAACCCTACTACTTCAAACCGGTCTTTGCTAAGTCCTCTCGATATAAAGTAATTAAACACAGACTGCGCCCTGAGCAATGACAATGTTTTATTATATTCTTTACCGCCCCTGTTATCGGTATGACCTTCAATTCTCCATCTTGTACCGGGTCTCAGTTTTATTTTATTGATAACCGCATCCAACTCTTCGTAAGCCTGCGGCGAAAGTATGGCTTCACCCGGTCTGAAAAGGGTAGAGGCATCAAAAATATATTCATAAAACTCATCGGAACAGCCATCGGGTGTAACGCGTATTCCGGCGGGTGTGTTCGGGCATTTATCAAGATAATTCGGTACTCCGTCGTTGTCAGAATCCAACGGGCAACCGGAGTTGTCAACTTGTATTCCTTCGGGAGTATTCGGACATTTATCAAGGTAATCCGGTACGGTATCACCGTCGGTATCTGTCGGGCATCCCTGCTGGTTTACTCTTATTCCCATCGGTGTTTCAGGGCAATGGTCAAGATAATCGGGTATACCGTCCCTGTCCGAATCGATAGGACAGCCGTAACGGTTCACACGAACGTTCTCAGGCGTTTGCGGACACTTATCAAAGTAATCGGGTATACCGTCTCCATCGGAGTCAACCGGGCAGCCGTTAGCATCTACCTGGACGTTTGCGGGTGTATTCGAGCATACATCCAGATAATCGGGCACACCGTCTCTGTCGGTATCAATCGGGCAGCCGAACTCATCAACCTCAACACCTTCCGGTGTATCGGGGCATACATCATCGGCATCCCTAACACCGTCTTTGTCGGTGTCTTTTTTGTAAACTATGTAATAATTAATTCCTGCATAAAATGTAGAAAAGATATCATCTTCGTTTCCTTTCTGGATATCATCCAGCCAATCGTTAAAGTTAAAGACGATTCCGCCGGAAGCGTTTAACGATACCTGATCGGTTATAAAATATTGAAGTGATAAATCCAGATTTAAATTAACATCGTTTTTACTGTATAATCCGGCTGAGTTATTCGGCAGTTTGTTGTTGTTTTTATCTTTTGGGTTGAACTGCAAATAAGATAATCCGACAAAAACAGAAGGATAAAAATCTTCGGCAATTCTGTAACCGTAATTTAGCCCACCACCTATAAAAGTAATGTCTGTTTGAAATTCCGGTGAAGGTTTTCTGCTATCTTCGCCTTTTAATTGTCCTGTTCCCCCATAGAGTTTCACACCGACAAAATGGTTAGTATAAGTATTAAAATAATATCCTACCGCACCACGCCAGATGAATCCGGGAACTGAAGTTTTGTAATCTGTAAAAGGAACGGTTAAACCGGCTTCAGCAGAAATATAAACTGACCCCATTAGAGTATGGATAATCTTTCCGTTGTTAGATTGGGAGAAACCGGAGGATGAAAGAATTCCCGCCAAAAGAATTTGAAAGACAATTCGAGAAAAAGTATTGTTGAACATTTTTGTCTGCATATTTGTTTAAGGTTGCATTAGGCATAAAAATAAATTTATAGAGTAATCAATCTTTCGGTATCATTTACTAACGCCATTCGGGTGTTTGAGCATCTGAAAAAACTTTAGTACGTTCTTCACCTATTATATCTGCTATCCAAATATCTGTTGGATTTAGATTGTCGTTAGTTGTATTTTCAAAAATTACAAACGCGCCGTTCGGTGAAAATCTCGGATGTAAATCATTAGTTCCATTTGGTTTATTGACAGACAAATCGATAAATGTTGAATCGGTTATACCTTTGATGAACATATGTGCATTCAGTTGTCTGCCGGTTAATGATTCAAAGCCAGACACATCGTGAGTAAATAGTATACTTGATCCATCGATAGAAAAAGACGGGCTTTCTACTATTCCCGGTAAATTATCAACAAATAGTGTCATGTTAGTTCCGTCTGCATTCATTAAATAAATTTCGGAATCGTAAACTTTTTCGCCAACAGTTAAAACTACTATTTTATCACCCATAGGAGACCATTCGCACTCACGAAAGTTTCGTCCTGCCGGTGCTGTTGCAATTAAATTTAAATTAGCACCGTTTTCATCAATTGTATAAAGTGAATTATAGTGACTGTAAACGAACTTACCTCCATCCGGTGACCAGCTAAAACCGCTTCCGTTGTTATTAAACCCTGCTATTGGCAAAGTAGTTACCCTGAATACGTTTTTGCCGTTTCTGTCCATAGTATAAATATGGTATTCACCGTTTTCATCCGAAGAGAAAGCAATTTTTGTACGGTTAGGTTTAAGCCTGGGCCACCAATCCCGAAAAGGGCGGTTTGTTAACCTGATAACATCTGTTTCGGAAGTATCTGAAGTGTAAATTTCGAAATTACCCGACCGGTCTGATGAATATAAAAAATTATAATCCGGCATTTGTCTCGTAGTAAAAGTCCATACATCACCGTCGGTAATTAACGTATCGCTCAGCTTTGAATTAACCTGCCAAAAATATGTCATACCGTAAACCAGATCCTGAACATGCACAGTAGTATCGGCAAGATCCGATACCAACAAAGTCTGATCGGGTGAATCGGCATCGTAAAAGTATACGTCAAATGTTAATTGCAAATTACTATCCTCAATAGCCGGTTGCCAGGAAAGATCCAGCTCCCTGAGTTGATCGGTAGCATTGTTTGCCGGATTAGGGTTTATCACTTTCCCCGGCGGCTCCGTTGTCGGTGCTTTTTCTAAAAATATTGTTGCTTCGGTTACCTGGTTTTCTTTTACTGCAACACTAACCGTCTTTTTATTGTAACCAGTTTTAGTAACCGAAATAGAATACGAGCCGACTTTAATATCTTCAATTAAGAATTCACCCTTCGAGTTGGTTACTATTGAACTTGTGGGAGGTGCCGTTGTTATGCTGGCATCTTCTATCGGTTCGTTAGTTTCGGCATCGAGTACCAGCCCTGAAATCGAACCGAAAAATACAGGTTGAATGGTGTCTTCCTTGCAGGAATACAAAAACATCAACCCGAGAAAAATAAGAACAAAAGTTCTATAGAACTTACCGCTATGTTTCATTATAAGACTCTCCATACTTTCCGATGTGTTAAACTTATTTAGTAGCCGTAAAATACTGAATCTACGGCAATTACTTCATACTGTTGATTTAGTACTTTGAGAAAAACTTTGCATTTCAAATTGTTATCAATATTTAGGCCAACCTTTGAGAGTAAAACCTTCTGCTTTGGCGGGACAATTTTTTTGCCGGATTGAGTGGATTTCGAATTCCCGCTTTTACTTTTTTTATACAAATCTAATATATAAAAAATTTCTTTCTCTTTTGATTTTCCGTTATAATAATAACCTTTTACACTAATTTTCCCGTTTCCCTGAGTGATTTCAATTTCTGCTTTAGATTGCGATTCTTGCAGGATGCCGGGGAGGATTAAAATCTGCGGATTGAAAATTAGCAGAATACCAGCCGTAATGATTATAATTATAGGGTTCACTTGCTGATACCTGTAATTAATATTGATTGAATAAGTTTCATTTGGCTTAAATGATGAATTAGAATAATTCTACAGTCTAATTTAATCTCATTTTCGTACAAATGAAATAGATTTTAAAATTATATTACGGGAATTGAATTTTTCTTAGTTAATCTATCAATTAGGGATGCAATTATGGCAGATATACGTTGCCATTTACTATAATTGTTGTTATGCCAACACCCACCTGGCTGATTGAGTAACCCACCGATTCCCCGTTATTTTCTACCTGAATTAATTCATTGTAACTACCCTGCTGTAATACATCATACTCCAATCCTTGTCCAACTATTTCCTGATTCACATAATTATTGTTACCGTTCTGGTCGATATCTATACTGATATCATTTCCGGTTAAATTAACTTTTGCATAATTATAATTTCCGTTCTGAGAAATGCTTCCGTTTAGTCCGCTTCCGAATTCGTTTAAAATAGCCGTATTAAAATCACCCGATTGATTTATCAGACCGATGTTACCATTTAGTGCATTAGTTAAAGTTTGATTAATATTTGCTGAGTTTTCAATTCCAACCTGATCGATAAATGCCTGGTTGGTGATAATCGAATTATTAAAAGTTTCGGCTCGCTTATTAATCGAACTCAGAATCTGATCTTCAACATCCGAGATAGTTTGCGCCGTTGCAATTTCAAAAAAGAGTATTAAACTAAAGACTAAGAAAGAAACGAATTTTATTTTTTTCATTGTTCTACATCAGCTTAAATTAAATAGTAAAAATTTTAACAGCACTATTATATATTATATTAAATTAAGTGAAATCCCGCAAGACCTGAACTCCTGCAGGATTTCGAAATAAGTTAAAATGTATCCTGAAATACATTTACATTGTTACCATTACCGTACTGATTTACATCAGATACGTTAAGAGCACCCTGCTGCCATACATCGGCAGAGTTTCCGTTACCCAACTGAAAAACATCAGATTCTTGCCAGATGCCTCTCTGATCAATTTCAACAAAGTTGTCATTGCCCCAGGAGTCAACGTCAGACCATTGTTCAAAACCACGCTGATCAATATTAACGTTATTGTCGTTACCCCACTGGTAAACATCAGAGTAGTGATTATAGTTTCTCTGATAAATTTCGGCTTCATTACCGTTGCCTTCCTGAACTAACCAAGAGGATTGGCTTTCGCCTCTCTGTTTAACCAGAGCATCGTTGTAATTTCCTAACTGGATTAGATATGATTCCTGAACAAGGTGTCTCTGACGAACATTAGCTAAGTTTCCCACGCCGATTTGCTCTGCGTATGAGTAATTATCAAGATTCTGCTGCTTTAAATACATTTCGTTATCTTCACCCAACTGAAAAACTACGGAAAGATTCCTGCGGTTTTTCTGTTCGATGCGAGTATAGTTGCCCGAGCCAATCTGCTCTATATAAGATTTATTCCTTCTGTTCTGCTGATAAACATCGGCACTGTTACCGCTGCCCCAACCGGTCTGCCAGATCCACGATTTGTTAAATCTACCGATTTGGCTAACATAAGCGCTGTTGTTATCATCATACTGTTTGATTACTGACTTATTTCTTCTTACTGCCTGTTCTACCTCAGCAGAGTTATTATTGCCTTCCTGGCGGATTCTTGATTTCTGTCTGAAACCATCCTGCTCAACGTCTGCGTCGTTTTCCGTACCAATCTGTTTAATGCGAGAGAACTGGTAAAAATCTTCCTGATCTACAAAGGCATTATTTTCCGTTCCGTTCTGATTAATGAAACTTATGCTCCAATCGTCATATTGAAATACATCGGCATCATTATGATCACCGCTTTGAACAATATACGATTCGAGGAAACCAAGCACGCCGGATCTTTGATCCTGATATACCCTCGCATCATTTTCAGTTCCGTTTTGTTCGATAGATGATATATGAATTTCGCCAACCTGATCGGTCTGTGCGTAGTTATCATTACCGGTTTGGTAAATCTCCGTCCAGTTACTAAAGCCCAATTGATCAACATTCAATGAATTTTCATTTCCGTACTGATCGGTGTATAATCCGTTACCATATCCAAGCTGATCAATCTCGCCGAAATTCATATATCCTTGCTGATACATATTGGCATTGTTTCCAAAACCAAGCTGATAAGCATCGATATCGTTATCGACACCTGCTTGATTGGTATAAATATTATTTTGAGCAGAAGCAAAAGCAGAAAACAGAAATATAGTTAACATTACCGTTAATATATTTCTAATAGTGTTTCCTTTACTTGAGCTGTTTTTAAAATAGTTTAACATATTATGCTCGTTTCATTTTTTATTAAAATGCAGGAACGGCTTCACCCGTTCCTGCATTTTAGTTAATATTTAGAAAGTGTCTTGTACAACTGTTGCATTGTTGCCGTTGCCGTACTGGTTTACGTCAGATACATTTAATGCACCTTCCTGCCAGATGTCGGCATTGTTGCCGTTACCCAACTGGAATACATCTGACCATTGACTAACTCCCATCTGGTCAACTTCTACGTTATTATCATCGCCCCAGGAGTCAACATCCGACCACTGATCGAGACCCGACTGGGTAATATCAGCATTATTACCGTTACCCCACTGATATAAATCGGAAAAATGTCCTTCATCGGTCTGTAAAACTTCAGCTTCGTTGTCATCGCCTTCCTGAGCAAGAGTGGAATAGTTGTGAACGTCGTATTGTTTGACAAGTGCCCTGTTATTATAACCATACTGTCCTAAATATGAAATCTGCTCGTCATCGTATTGACGAACATCGGCGAAATTACCGCCGCCAAACTGTTCCATATATGAGTATTGACCAAAGCCATATTGTCTTACATTACCATCGTTATATTCACCATTTTGGTGCATTTCAGACACTTGTAAGTAATCATGCTGCTCAACGTATGCCATATTGCCGGTACCGTCCTGATCAACATAAGAACCATTAACATAGTCGAACTGGTAAACATCGGCATCGTTACCGGTACCGTTTTGCTCAATAAGTGAATTCTGGTCTTGACCTGACTGACTAACATAAGCCGTATTATAGTCTCCGGTCTGGAAGATATTGGAATTCTGCGATACATCAACCTGCTCTACCTCAGCGTAGTTATCACCACCATTCTGGAAAACATAGGACTGATTAACATAATCACTCTGCTCAACATCGGCTTTGTTATCTGTTCCGTATTGATCGATAATAGAAACATTCCAGAAACCGCTCTGTTCAACATAAGCGTTATTATCATCGCCTTCCTGGTAAATGTAACTTTCCTGCCAGTCATCATCCTGGTAAACAAGAATATCGTTATCATGACCAACCTGTGTACTGTATGACCAGTTTGCACCCCATATTCCGTATCTGATATCCTGGAATATCTTGGCATCGTTTTCATTACCATCCTGTACAACCTCAGCAACATGATCTAAGCCAACCTGATCAATTTGAGCCGAGTTTTCATTACCATCCTGGTCAACGAAAGCCCAGTTCGTGAAACCAAACTGATCAATATTCAGATAGTTTTCATTACCGTTCTGGTGAGTTTCTAATGCGTTATCGAACAAAAACTGATCGATTTCGCCAAAGTTCATGTATCCCGATTGATACATATCTGCATCATTACCAGCACCAAGCTGATAAGCATCGATGTCGTTATCAACACCGGCTTGGTCGGTATAGATGTTGTTCTGGGCAAGGGAAATGCCCGCAGCAAGGAAGCTGATTAACAATAGAGCTAATAGCTTTTTCATAGGATTAGTCCTCCTAAATAGTTAATAGAAATAGTTTAAGTTTCTTAACCTGTGTTCAGGTTTGGCAGCAGGTGAACAAGACTACTCGAATTTACTACTTCCGATTGCCTACTTTGAATTGGCTTGGATTTGAGTAATCTGTTCAGTCAGTAAAATTACATTAGTAAAGCCCTCAAGGTAAATTAACAGAAAAACTTTGCCCTCTAATGTAAATGAGAATAATAGCTATAAGGTCTGCCTTGCCTTATAGTAATAGTAAATTCTCTCGACACCTCCTTTCCCGCTTTTTATAATAATTAAATTTAATTTGTCTTAAAGTCCCGGATAAAAAGAAAAACCAATTAA
>JAJRSV010000198.1 GCA_024278655.1 Bacteroidota bacterium
ACTCTGAACGGAAAACGTTTTTTTATCGGTCACGGCGATGGTTTGGTTGCAAACGATTACGGATATTTAATCCTTAAAAAAGTTTTAAGGAACAAATTCATACAAAAATTGTATTCATTACTACATCCCGACCTCGGAATTGCGATTGCAAGCAAAACCAGTAAAACAAGCCGGGACTATACAATGAAGAAAGATTACGGAGAAATTGACGGTATGCTTGAAGCGGCTAAGAAGAAAATTGATTAAGGGTTCGATTTTGTTGTCTTCGGACATTTGCACGAAAGATATTATATAGAATACAAAAACGGGGTTTATGTTAATCTCGGTTCGTGGATGGATAATCCCTGTTACGGTATTTTCGATTCAAACGAATTCAGAATTATAGACTGGAACTGAAAATGGCAAAGCAGAAAATTTCGGACGCCGAACTGGATAAATTTTTTAACGATCCAAAACACAGAAATAAAATTTTGAAAAAGAAGAGCGCTAAACGGAAGATTAATTGGCTGTTGGTTGTTGGAGTAACTGCTGCACTGCTTACGGCTTTTGGAATTTATATCTTCAGCGGTCTTCCTTCGCTGCGCGACCTCGAAAATCCGCGTCCGCAGCTTGCAACAAAAATATTTTCAGCCGACGGTGAACTGATTGGAAAGTTCTTCATAGAAAACAGGATTGAAACCGATATCGACAGCTTGCCGCCGTATCTTATCGATGCTTTAATTTCAACCGAAGACAGAAAATTTTATGAGCACTGGGGAGTTGACCTCGACCGCTTTATAAAAGCGATGGTGAAGAATATAATGAAGATGTCTTTTAAAGAGGGCGCTTCAACAATAACGCAGCAGCTTGCCAGAAATCTTTACGAATTAAAATCACGCAGAGAAGGTCAGCTCGATAAAGCGGTTAGGAAGCTTCGCGAATGGATAACCGCAATTCAGATAGAGAAAAGGTTCACTAAAAAAGAAATACTCGAACTTTACCTTAATGTATCTTATTTCGGTAAAAGTTCTTTCGGTATTGAAGCCGCTGCACGAACTTACTTTAACAAAAAAGCAAAAGACCTTACACTGCCCGAAGCAGCTTTGTTTGTTGCATTGTTAAAATCGCCCCGGGATTACGACCCGGTTAGAAATTACGAGAACGCCGTTAAGAGAAGAAATCTTGTTATGCACAACATGGTTGTTACCGGTAAGCTGAGTAAAGAGGAATATGAAAAACTGAAAGAACAGCCGATTGTTCTTGCAACAGAACATAACAGCGCTTTCGAATCGGATGCACCTTACTTTCTGGAATATATAAGGAAGCAGATGCAGGGTATGTCTTCTAAATACGGTTACGACCTTTACCGTGACGGGCTTAATATTTACACAACCCTCGATTTAAGAATGCAGCGAATTGCGAACGAGGTTGCTAAAAAACATCTCGAAGAATATCAAAAAATATTCGATAAACATTGGAGCTGGAAAAAGAATAAAGACCTTTTAACCGATATCCTTGATAAAGCAATCAAACGTTCGAAACAATACCGTGCAGCTAAAGACAAAGAGGAAAAGGCAAAGGTTTACAACAGATTAAAATCGAGTAAGAGTTTTGTCGATTCGGTTAAGAAGGAAGCAACCAAAGTTGAAATAGGATTTGTTGTGCTCGATCCGAAGAACGGACATATACTTGCGATGGTCGGCGGTTCGAATCTCAAGTTCGGAAGGGGATTGAATCATGTTACGGGAATTAAACGTCAGCCCGGTTCGGCATTTAAGCCGTTCGTTTACACCACTGCAATGGAGAACGGTTACTTTCCCGCATACACTTTGTTGAATCAGAAATTTGATTACAACGGATGGTCGCCCAAAAACTCGGGCGATAACTATAGCGGCTACGAAACGATGCGTTGGGGTCTGGCTCACTCTGTAAACGTAATGACAGGAAGAATGACGATAAGCGATATCGCACCGCCCAAACAAGTAGTAAAGATTGCACAACGTATGGGTATTCATTCGCATCTCGATCCGTTTCCGTCTATTGCGCTCGGAACATCGGAAGTAACGCCTTTGGAAATTACAGCGGCATACGGAACATTCGCTAACGACGGCGTGCACGTTGAACCGATTTCCATTTTGAAGATAGAAGACAACAACGGAATTTTAATCGATGAGTTCAAACCGGAATATGTTCAGGCAATCTCTCCGCAGACGGCTTCTATTATGGCTAATATGATGGAAGATGTGGTTAACTCGGGAACGGGTATGGGCGTACGAAGATACTTCCAGTATCCTGCCGCAGGTAAAACCGGTACAACACAAAACTATTCCGATGCCTGGTTCGTCGGTTACACGCCGGAGCTTGTTGCCGGAGTCTGGGTAGGATTCGATGATCACCGCGTTAAGTTTACAGACTGGTACGGACAGGGTGCAAAAGCCGCGCTTCCGGTTTGGGCGATGTTTATGGAGGCGGCTTATAAAGAGTTAAACCTTCCGGTAACTTATTTTGAACTTGCAGACGGAGTTGAAGAAACCAATTTCTGCAAAGCAACAATGGAACAGGGCGATACACGTCTGGCAACCCAGTACTGCGATTCTCTTTATACCGATATAATCAATATCAAAAACCTTCCGCCGAAGTGTAACATCCACACAGGCGAAGATCAGATTAAAAAAGAGAATAATCAGGGCGATAGTGATTGGTGAAAAAAGTCGTTAATAAGCTGTCATTGGTCAATGGTCAATGGTCATTGATTGGTAATGTGAAATGTCAAATATCAAATGAAAAAGTCATTTATTGTCATTCATAGTCATAAGTAGTCATTTATCGTGGTTTGAATAGGTTCATTCATTCAAAAGTTCTTTTGTCTTTTTACTTTAATCTTTGAATCATGTAATTATTCAATCACCCAATCACCCAATCACCCAATCACCCAATCACCCAATCATTTAATCTACTAATGACCAATGACTGATGACTATTAACAGCTTCCATTTCACAATAAATAAAAATCATAGTAAATTTACACCCGAATTTTCTCTAATTAATTATTGCCCGGATGGCGGAACCTGCCTATCGTTTGGTAGCATAAAGTTCCGGCAGGCAGGTTGGTAGACGTGCCAGGTTCAGGAAAAAAGATTTTAATATTGAATGTATTGCCCGGATGGCGGAACCTGCCTACCGACTGGTAGCATAAAGTTTCGGCAGGTAGGTTGGTAGACGCGCTGGGTTCAGAGAAGAGTTCTTAAAAAGTATATTAGATATTACAATGCCCGGATGGCGGAACCTGCCTACCGTCCGGTAGCACAAAGTTCCGGCAGGCAGGTTGGTAGACGCGCGAGGTTCAGGAAAAAAAAGTTTTTAATATTGCCCGGATGGCGGAACCTGCCTACCGTTTGGTAGCATAAAGTTCCGGCAGGCAGGTTGGTAGACGCGCCAGGTTCAGAGAAAAGAAAGTTTTTAATATTGCCCGGATGGCGGAACCTGCCTACCGTCCGGTAGCACAAAGTTTCGGCAGGCAGGTTGGTAGACGCGCCAGGTTCAGAGAAAAGAAAAATTTTAATATTGCCCGGATGGCGGAATTGGTAGACGCGCTAGGTTCAGGGTCTAGTGGGAGCAATCCCGTGGGGGTTCGAGTCCCCCTCCGGGCACGATATTACAATTGATATATCCTATTAAAAACTTCACTCCAATACTTTCTCTTCTTTTTAATTTGCCACTAAGAATCAGAGAATCACATTACTTTTCGGAAAGACTAATACTAAAGAGACTCTGTGATAGTTAACCAATTAAATTAACACAGGAATTTATTCCGGTGGGTTTAAACCGGAAGCCAAACTTCAGAGAAACGGTTTTAACCGTTTTTCACAAAAGGATGCCTTCGGCAAACGGTTTACCAAAACGATCACTCAGCGTGAATTATTTTAAAATACTTCTATCCTCAAAATTTGCTTTTATTTTAACTATTAGAAGATTTAAACAAGATTTGTTATTTTACTAATGACGTTACGATGCGGTTTGGGACATAACCCCTTTAAGCACTTTCCTAAAAACCTCCCGGGGTTTATCCATGCTAATATGTTTATTAAAAGGATGTCGATTTAGCGGGTAAGAAAAATTAATGAAAAAAGAAGCAACAGTGTAGAGGTTGGTTGGTGCTTTGGTTATTTATTTCAATAAATATGGAGGTAATTGTGGGACTCAAAAAGCTGCCGTATAAAAACTTAAAAGCTCTCATAGGCACTCACCTTTCAAGGAAAGAAAATGATGAAACTATCGAATTGATAAAAAAGTTTAATAAAGTTAAAAAGAGAGGTTATTTAACAAAAGAAGAATTAAGTATAATTTGCAAATGGAAAGCTCCGAGAGCTATCTGGTTAATTAAGAAAAACACGCCCACAAAAATTATATCGGTTACTAAAAAAGCTTTTAAAACAAAAAGCGAAAAATATAAAATAGAACTGCTAACAGGCTTAAAAGGAGTTAGTATTCCTATGGCATCTGCCATTCTTATGTTAACTAACCCTAAGAGGTATGGTGTAATAGATATTCGTGTTTGGCAATTATTACACAAGATGAAAACCGTTACAAAAAAAGCATCTGGTATGGGATTTAGTTTTAAGAATTGGTATCAATATTTAATGATAATTAGATATTATTCTAAAAAATATAATGTTAAAGCAAGAGATATTGAAAGAACTCTTTTCAATGTTCATAGGTTATATCAAAAAGATGTTCTTTATGAAAAGTAAATGCATTAATGTAATGATCATTAAGAGAGGGTGGGGTGGTGCTGTTGCTAATGAGGTTGTAAATAATCAATAGATAAAGAGTAGTTATGTATCCTTATAATTTTATAAAACAATTGCGAAGTATAAATCATCGTAAAATTTTTGTTGTTATGCCATTAGCAGTGAATTATAATAACATTTACAAGATACTTATAAAAGGTGCTGTGGATGAGGCAAATAAGATATTAAACTTTAAAAAGGATGAAGAGAAATTATTTTGTATTAGAGCTGACGATGATGTAACAACAAGAACTGGTTGGGAGAAAGTTTTGGAACATCTTACATCAGCTCGAATAGTTATAGGAGTTCTTACAGATAAAAATCCAAATGTATTTTATGAGTTAGGCATAGCTCATTCGACGCAACCAATTGAACGTCAACTTTTGATAGCAAATAAGGGATTTGATCCAGCTTTTGATACTAAAGATTTAATATACTACGAGTATGATGATTCAGACTTAGCATATTCAATGAGGGAATTCGCTAAGTGGATTGTAGAAGTCTTTAGAAGCTATGATATTGAAAAAGAAAGGGTGATTAAAAAAGCACGAATGGTTTTAGGTCCATTTGCTTTTGAAGTTATTATGAAGAGTAGTAAGTTTAGTCATTTTGCAATTCACTCGGATAAAGAAGAGTGGAAAAAGGATTATGAAAAAAACGAAGGACAAGGGGCATTTGAAAGATTTATTTTCGGTATTCAAATCTTATGTGATCATAAGTTATTGGGGTTAAATACTATTTCAAAACCGAATGAAGGTAAAGTAAATGTGGAGTTTTCCTATTACTGGACAAGTTTGGGTAATGATGTCTTATATATGATGGAACTTATTTCTGAAGATGAATTACTTAAACGAAGAAAAGAATTACCTGCCTTTTTTGAGGGTTAATTATTTATGATTGATAAAAAAACTGTATTCATTATTGGTGCTGGAGGAAGTTATCCATATGGATTTCCCTTGGGTATAGAGTTAAGATGGTTTGCGTATAGTTATGCTGAGACAATGATTAAGAACTTAGGAGCAGAATTAGGTAATGATTTTTCAAATGATACACTTAAGCTTGCCAAACAGTTTTCACGTCAATTTAGAATTTCTGGTGATCAATCCATTGACTGGTTTCTAAAGAAATTTCCTAGATATACTGATATAGGGAAATTTTTAATTCTGCATTATATATTACAAG
This sequence comes from Bacteroidota bacterium, assembly GCA_024278655.1. Lineage (GTDB taxonomy): Bacteria > Bacteroidota > Ignavibacteria > Ignavibacteriales > Ignavibacteriaceae > BMS3ABIN03. The sequence continues at coordinate 5,952 of JAJRSV010000198.1, forward strand.
CAGAAAATGCCAGCAAATTTTTGGAGGACATGGATGAAAAGAAAAAATCTCAAGATTGGTATTGGTATCTATATAATGAAATGTCAAAGTATCCGAAAGGAAAAATAAATCCTAGCTTATTCTTAAATAATAAAGTCACATTCATTACTTTCAATTATGATCGTTCTCTTGAATATTTCCTATATACCTGCTTTTCAAATGGTCATGATTTTGAAAAATTTAAGATCACGGCTAAAGAGTTATTCAATAATATTTCATTTCATCACGTTTATGGAAAAGTAGCTAGACTTGATTGGGAAAAAGATATTAATTATTCTAATCAAGCATACCTTCCCTATAAAGGATATAGGCAAAGCTTTAATCTTTTAAACAGTCTTAAAAATAATATACAGCTTATTGATGAGCGTGAGGCTAATAAAAATATGAAATTGAGTAAAGAAATAAAAAATGCTGAGCGAATATTCTTTTTAGGTTTTTCTTATGCAGATGAAAATCTTGAGATGTTGGATATTCCAAATGTGCTAAATAAAGATCAATGGATTTATGGCACTGCTTTCGGTATGACTGAAAATGAAATAAGGAAAATAAAAAGAAAATTTTTAGATAAAGTGGAATCTAAAAAACTACATTTCGAAGATATAGATTGTTTAGGATTACTCAGAAAGTTTTTATAAGCAATTTAGTACAAGGGTTACTCAAAAACTTTTCTTTTAACTCCCAACCCACTTCCCCTATACCCCTATTCCCCTATACCTTATACCTTTTACCCCCATTCCATTCCCAAATTCCTTTAATAAATTTTTTTACTGCCGGTTGTCACTTTATCCGGTAGTTGTTCACTATTTAAGCAGACAAGTTGTCATTCAGGGGAATGCCCTTCTCTTTTAGCATAGGGGAGGAAGCCTGTCGGAGGTAAATATTGCTATGCTGGACGAATTTGAAAAGTAATATTTACAAACAATTACTATTAACAATGAACAATTATTTGAACCGGTTGAAAAATTCTCGGTGAACAAAAAGGCACCGGAATTGAATGTATGCGGCTTTTCTGCATTTAATCGCACGGTTCAAATTATTTTATAATTATGTATACATTCGAAATACTTCTCGGCATAGTAATAATATCAGTCCTCCTGACTGCAATTGAATACTATGCACATCAAAAAAGAATTCATTCAATTCCCATTCGCATACATGTAAACGGCACGCGCGGTAAATCGAGTGTTACACGTTTAATAGGTGCCGGACTAACCGAAGGCGGACTTACAACAATGACCAAAGTTACGGGAACCTTCCCGCGGCTTATTTTGGAAGACGGTTCGGAAGTGGAAATTTACAGGAAAGCCGGTGCGAATATAATCGAGCAGTTGAATATTGTTAAGTACGCCGTTCAAAGAAAAGCCGAAGCTTTGGTTATTGAATGTATGGCGCTCGATCCGTACTACCAGTGGATAACCGAAAACAAGATGATACACGCAACCATCGGCGCAATTACAAATGTAAGAATGGATCATCTTGATGTGATGGGCAGAACCTTGCCTGAAATTGCAGACGCGCTCGGTAACACGATTCCTAAAAACAATTACCTGTTTACTGCGGAAAACGATCATCCCGAGCTGCTTGAAAAAATTTCATCAAAGAAAAACACAAAAATAAAATTATCCGATCCCGAAACTGTTACCAACGAAGAGATGAAAGGTTTTTCGTACATAGAACATAAAGCCAACGTAGCGCTTGCACTGGATATTTGCATGCACCTTGGAGTGGACAGGGAAACGGCATTAAGAGGCATGTATAAAGCCAAACCTGACCCGGGAGCGTTAAGAAGATTTACGGTCAACAACTTCGGTAAGCGAATAGATTTTTACAACGCCTTTGCCGCAAACGATCCTCATTCCACTATGATGATTTGGAACATGCTTAAGAATGATCTCGGAATAATCGGAACGGTAATAATATTGTTGAACACACGCCACGACCGGCTTGACAGAGCAAAACAGCTTTCTGAAATGGTAGGTGAGCAAATGAAAGGCGAGTTCGATTTTCTTATGCTCATCGGCGAACAGACCGATGTGGTTGAAGGTTTATGCCGCGACTACGGAGTTGATAAAAGAAAAATTGTAAACATCGGTTTTAAGGAACCGGATGAAA
>JAJRSV010000199.1 GCA_024278655.1 Bacteroidota bacterium
AAACCGGCTTAAGAGCAGAACTAAAAGAGATTAGTTTTCTTTTATTGTTCGTCTTTTTTAGCACATCCTTTCCGCAGGTTCCCGTAAACGGGTTCTGCGAAATAAAATCATTCCCCGCTTTCTCCAATTTCGAACATTTAATTGTTGCGGATATTAATTACGATTCGTTCGATGATGTAATTCTTTATGCTTCCGAGCAGAACTTAATGGTATTGATAGAAGGGAACGAGGAGGGCGGCTTTGAAGAATATAAACTGATAAATGTTTCCGAGCACTTTTCAAAAATCAAAACAATTTTCGATTACGAAACCGGAGCCGAGCGGTTTATTTTTACTTCGCGTAAATCGCGGTGCGCGGGCATATTCAACTTTTCTACGTTCGGCAGGTTCGATTTGGTGAGCAAACTGACATTCGACTCTTACCCCGAGCATATTGATATAGCAGACATCGATAACAACGGCACCGAAGAGTATTTAATTTCAGGCAGCGGCTTTAACGGGTTATCGGTTTTATCTTTCGAAGATGATAAGCTTGTCGAGATAAAAGTTGCGGAAAGCTCGAGCTACGGCGATGCGGTCTTTATAGATCTTTCGAACGATAACTATCCCGATGTGGCTGCTCATAATCTTTTCAACAACACATTGGATTTTTTTTACAACGATATTAATAACAACTTTACTCAGGTACGTTCAACCCCGGTATCCGCCGATTTTACCGGATTGAAATCGTTCGATATAAACAAAGATGATTTTGACGACCTGATTTGCACAAGCAGTAATTTGATCAAGATTTTGTACGGCGATTTCAGTTCAACGTACGATTCCACTTTAACCGTTAAAACATTGTATCAACCCGATAAGATTATTATTGCCGATTTCAACCAAGATAATCTTAACGATATTGCATACATCGATACAAGCGAAGGTGTTTTGTCCGTTTGTTTCGGCAAATCGCTTAATGAGTTTTATCCCGAAGTGATTTATACCCGGCAAAAAGGTTTAACCGATTTTGAATTGTTCAACACCGAAGCAGGAAGGGGATTGATTCTTTTAAGTAAAAACGGAAAACTTTTTTTATTGACAAATTTAAAAATACTAAAAGATGAACCGGATTTAATTCCGGCAATCGAACCGGGTGCAATTTCGTCTTTTAACTTAGGGAACAATAACATAACGGATTTATGCTTTATCGATAGTTTTACCGCTTCGCTTAACTTGTTTGTGAACGGGAAAAAAAGAGTGCCGGAATATTTTTACTCAATTCCACTCTCTGAGTCACATCAGATTATTCTGGTTGATGATTCGGAACCGGAAAGAAAAGGATTCTATTGCTATTCGCCGAACGGGAAAATTATTGAGATTGTTGACTATGATTTTCTTACCGATGAATTTTCAGTTAAACAAATCTATACAACCGGCGGTATAGAAGACGTAAGCATTAACCACACCGCTGACGCAGTTGAAATTTATGTTGCTTACAAAAAGGATAACAAGCTGTGGGTTACCGAATATGAGTATCACGATTTCAGATTTACTCACCGCGATTATCCTTTGGTGGATTCTAACGTTTTAACGGCAAGACTTTCAACCACGGCAGGACTTAAAATTTACTATTGGAAAAAGAAGAAAGATAAACTCGAATTTATTGAAGCGGAAGTTAATTCGAAAAATGTTTCATACCGCAGTATCGGTGAATTAAAGCAGGCAAACAACTCGTCGATGATGTTAATTGCCGAAGTTTTAACCGCCGGTAACAACCCTGCTGCAATGAGCATCATAAATTCGGGCACAAAACTTTTTGCTGTTGTTTCAAAAGATTCTATGTTTAATATTTTGGGTTCTGTTTCCGGCAAAATAAGTCTTAAGGATAAACTGAAGATTTTCCCGGGCGAAAGTCCTGCCGGAGAAGAAGTGCTGGCAATTGTTTATTCGGATGTGAACCATTCGTTTAATAAACTTGTAATGGATGAGAGCGGAAAAGAATTGAAAATGGAAAAGTTGTTCGATGAGGAAAATGTAACCGATTTTATAATAAAAAAAATCGATAATGAAAATGAATTTCTGATTTACACGAATCAACCGGAAGGATATATATCATTCAGACGAATAAAATAATACCGAAGGCATTTTTGTTTTTCTTTCTGTTTGTATCGATTGGCATGGCACAGGAGCTATCGGTTAAACAGCTCGATTCACTCTACAATAAATTTTTACTGCTGCGCGCACCTGAGCTTCTTACGGTTCCCGCCCAAAATATTACTGTTACTGATGAAGAAAAAAAATGTGCGATGAGTTTGGTAAATAAAGTAATGTTTAACCTGGATAAATTTTCAGCAGATAGAAGGAAGGTGCTCGAACCATTACTGCAGCGTCCTTCCACAAGCAACAGCTTTGTAACTCCCGGCGGGTTCTTCAAAGTTCATTACGATCCTACGGGAGTTAATGCACCTACATACGATTTAGACCTTTTAGCCGAGGCACTCGATTCGGCTTACAACTTCGAGATAAACTTTCTCGGCTACGGTATTCCTCCCGGCGATTCGGCATACAATCCTACTGCACCGCCCGAAGATTACGGCGGCGATAACCGTTACGATGTTTACATCGGAAACCTGGGCAGCGGATTCTATGGTTTAACCCAGTTCGAAATTGAGTTGGAACCCGGCTCCGGTCGCTATACTTCTTATATGATGATTGATAACGACTTCTTTAATTATTTTAGTCCCGGTATAAGCGGTGCACGTGTAACCGTTGCGCACGAGTTTCATCATGCCATTCAGGTTGGTAATTATCTTTTCAGAGAAGAAGACACATTCTTTTACGAACTGACTTCCACTTCGATGGAGGAATTTGTATTTGATGATATTAACGATTATTACGCGTATATCAAATCGTATTTTAACAGTCCGGGCACACCGTTGCCGTTAACATCGGGCTATAACTCAGCAACGTGGAATATTTATCTGCGCGATAATTTCGGTTACGATATAATTAAAAGGCAGTGGGAATTGATGCCTTCGGTTAATGCAATCATTGCCATAAATAACAGTCTGTTCGAAAACGGCTCTACTTTTACTTCGGAGTTTAATAAATACGGAATATGGATTTTCTTTACAAACTTCAGGGCTGTGCCGGGAATGTATTTTGAAGAAGCAGCAAATTATCCGTTGGTAAAGCAAACTGCAATTATGCAGTTCTCGCCTCCTTCAAGAACGGTGCAATTGAGTAACCGTGCAACATCGCATGCGTTTATAACTTTTGTTGCACCCAATAACGATTCGCTCGTTGCAATAATTTCAAACGGCGATGTTCAAAACGCTGTGGGTGAAAACTTGAATCTCTACTTCGATTATGATTACACGCTCTTTTCCGATTCATCCAGCGGCGGCAGGTTCCTTACCGAAAATTACTCCTCCGATTTCGGTGTAAGCAATCCTTCTTTCTGGTCGGTATCGGAAGTGCTGAACAACCAGCTTGTAAGAGAGGGCGGTAATATTAATCAGCCGGATGAAACAACAAACAACTTTGCATATCCCTCTCCGTTTTATTACAGTAAAAATTATCTTTTAGGGTCGTTTATATTTTTGCCGTTCAACGGATTGCTCGGCGAAACAGTTGACTTCAACGTTTACTCAAGCGGCATGGATTTGGTCTTCCGAAGCGAAGAGACGATTAAGTTTTTACCCGGAGAACAGAAAGGTGTTGTCTGGAATGCATTGGACAATACGGGAGACAAACTTCCCTCGGGTGTTTACATTTATGTGATAAGCAAAGGAGACAATGTAGTAAAAGGTAAGATTGTAATTTTCAAATAAGGAAAATCTTCCGGTTAGTTAAGAGAAAAAAGGTTACATTT
>JAJRSV010000200.1 GCA_024278655.1 Bacteroidota bacterium
AGCGGAAAGTTGATAGGAAAGAAACAGCTTCGTCTAAATCTTAAAGGAGGCGAAGAGCTTCCGGAAATTCTAAACTCTATAGTTAAGTTTTATTACGGCGACTATACTGAAATACCGAGAGAGATTTTATTCGAAACGGAACCTGCTGATGCGGAGCTGCTTAAGGATTGGTTGAACATGCGTGCGGAAAGAAAAGTCAAATTCATAATTCCGCAGCGCGGCGAGTTAAAATCGCTTGTGAAGATGTGCAAAGAGAACGCAATACTTCAGTTGAAGGATATCCAGATACAAAAGATGAAGCGCGAGGGAAACGTTCCTTTTGCTGTTTCTGCCTTGCAGCGCGACTTACGTTTGCAAAAGCTTCCGCGCAAAATTGAGTGTTTCGATATTTCGAATTTGCAGGGAACCGATTCGGTTGCAAGCATGGTTGTGTTTGTCGACGGCAAGCCGAAGAAAAGTCTTTACAGAAAATTTATTATTAAAGAGGTTGTAGGACCTGATGACTTTGCAAGTATGCAGGAAGTGATTAAAAGAAGATACACTCGTGCAATTGAAAACAAAGAAGAGCTGCCCGATTTAATAATGGTTGACGGCGGTAAAGGACAATTATCAAGTGCTGTAGATGTTTTAGAGGGTCTCGGTTTAAAACAAATTCCTATAATCGGACTCGCAAAAAGATTGGAAGAAGTGTTTTTTCCACGGAAATCCGAGGCGGAATCGATTCCGAAGACATCATCGGGATTGAAGCTGCTACAGCAAATTCGTGATGAAGCTCATCGGTTTGCTATTACTTTTCACAGAAAACGAAGAGATAAAAGAACATTTACAACTGAGCTGACGGAGATAAAAGGAATAGGACCTTCGACGGCACAGAAGTTGATTAAAGAGATAGGAAGTGTGTCAACAATCAAAAAAGCTCCACTCGAGAAACTTGCTGCTGTTGTGGGCAAACAGAAGGCAGAACTTGTGTTTAAACATTTTCAAAGAGAATAGGAAAGATGAAAAAGTTAATCATCATAATATCCTTTATCTTCTTAATTATAAACGGAAGTTATTATAAAGAAACCACTTCCAAACCACCGCCGGTTCAATATAAAATCAATCCTCTTCTTCTAACCGATTTCTCCAAACTCCGCGATACCGTCTACACAATGAAAAACCATATAGTCGAAATAAACCTAACAACTCATAAAGGAGTTGTGCGTTTCAGAAACGGAAAGAAAATTACATTCCCGATTTCTGCCGGAACCAAGTTAGTTGAAGACGGTATTGAAACAAGAGAAGGTCTATACGTAATTCACTGGAAAAGCAAACTGCAATACTCAACTCAATTCGACAGCACGAAGCTGCTCTACTGGATGAGCTTTAACGGTGGAATCGGGCTTCATGCACTTACCGGAAACAGTTACTACAAATACCTCGGCAAAAAAAACGTTTCGCACGGATGCGTAAGGTTATCGCGCGAGGACGCTGAAAAGCTATACAGGATTTTAGAAAAAGGAACCCCCGTTTTAGTTCACAAAGGTGAAAGTGCAGTAGTAGTTGAGTTCGGTAAATTAGGCGAAGTGTATAAATATTATTCTTATAAAGAATTAAAAAAACTTATTCGTGAAAGATTAACCAACTTGTACCACGGTGAATATTTCTTAAAGAATAAAACAAAAATTTTAATCGATGAAGAAAACATTGCAGCATCAGGATTGCCGATAGGAAATGCAAACCGGATAGCATCACGACAGATTATACCGCCTGATGAAATTTATCTTACCGACAATGTTTCGGAAATTGATAAAGTGAAAAGAATATTTTACGGTGATGTAATAACTAATTCTAACCTGTTTTATAACCGCCAGCTTGATTCACTTTTCGCCCAAAGATAAATATTATTCCCAAAAGCACTATTCCAATCAACACCAAAGATATATAAGGCGATAACCCGAAGGCGGTAGGTATATCTCCCAATAACATTCCGACAATTGCAACCACTATTGCATAAGGCAACTGCGTGCGGACGTGGTCAACATGGTCGCAGCCCGAAGCCATTGAGCTTAAAATTGTTGTATCCGAAATCGGCGAGCAGTGGTCTCCGAAAACGCATCCAGCTAAAACGGAACTTATAACTCCGTGCAGAATTATTGTGGTTTCTATCGCCGGTAAATTGTATAAAGCGGAAACGGAACTTGCAAGAGGAATAACTATCGGCATCATTATAGCCATCGTGCCCCAGCTTGTGCCCGTTGCAAAACTTATAAGTGCGCTAACTATAAATACTATTACAGGCAAGTAGTGCGGACTTATGCTGTCGCTTATAATACTTATAATATAATCCGCTGTTTTCATTTCAACGGTAATAGAGCCGATTGCCCAGGCAAGCGTTAAGATTAATGCAGCTAACAGCATCGATCTTATTCCGATGAACCATGCATCAATTGTTTCGTGGAGCTTCATTATTTTTTGCGAGATAATCATAACCGCGGCAACAACACAGGCACCAAAGCTGCTCCACAACAGCGCAAGGTACGAATCGGAATTGCTTATTATATCTCTTATTCCGTAATCGGTAACTCCCAGCAGATTGAGCTTACTAATTCCAGTGTAAACCAATCCGGCAATCGTTCCGAAAATTATTACTAAAATCGGGACAACGCCGTTATACCATTTTGCCTTATCTTCATTACCGAACAGTTCCGAGCTTTCGGACAAATCCTTTGTGATGTCAATTTCGGCAGCGGTTACTTTACCTGTTTCAACCGCCCTTCGTTCTGCTTTAAGCATCGGTCCGAAATCACGTCTGAGGTATGATATCATAAACACAAAAGCTATCATCATCAAGGGATAGAAGCGGTACGGAATAGTTACAAGAAATGTTGAGTATGCATTTTCGGTTGAACCGATCATATTCAGTCCTTGCTGTATCAAACCTACTTCGTAGCCAATCCAGGAACTAATAATAAACACACTTGCAACGGGAGCGGCAGTCGCATCGACAATAAACGAAAGCTTCTCACGCGAGATTTTCATTTTATCGGTAACCGGTCGCATCAAATTACCTACGATGAGCGAGTTTGCGTAATCATCGAAAAAAATCAGCAAGCCGGAAAGCCAGGTTGAAAGCATCGTCGAGCGTCTGGTTTTTGCAAACTTTGTAATTACATTTGCGATGCCCCTTGTACCGCCGCTCTTCGAAATCAGCCCAATCATTCCCCCGAACAGTAGAGTAAAAACAACTATCTGAATATGCGATACATCGGAAAGCGAGTTGATAATATATTTATCAACCAAACGTAAAAGTCCCGTGAGCGGGTTGTAATCGTAAATGAAAACCGCACCGATATAAACGCCGAAAATAAGAGACAGAATTACCTGCCTGAAAATAAGTGCGAGCAGTATTGCAAGCAGCGGCGGAATTATGCTTAATATTCCGGGAATGACACGAACGGTTTGACTTTCCGTTTCGAAACCGGCAAGCTTTACAGTGAATTTTCCCGTTTCATTTATTACCAACGATGTATCGATGTTACCGTTATGCGGAAACAAGAGAAAAGATTTTTTTTGAGTATCGCTTTTAAAAGCCAACTTTACGGTGGAGAGTGTGTCGGGTAATCCGTTAACCTTTACATTAAAACTTATATCATCCAGAGCAACTAAAGGTACGGATACCGTCTGCGTAAAAACAGATTGATAAGAAATTATTACAAAAAGAAACAGTGATTTTAGAATTATTTTCAAACTATAATTTGTTTTTTTATTAGCCGGCGTTAAACTACATACTTTATTTGAAATTAAATATAAACTGTTGAGCAAAAAATTCAAAAATATTTGTTATTTTTGCTTTCGATTCATCAAGGAGAATATGAAATCAATCGCACTTTACATAACGCTCGCCGCTTTTATCATTTTGCCGGGCTGTTCCGAAAACAGTAACGAGACCGAAACTAAAAAGATAACAGCCGCCGGACTGCAAAAACTTTTCGAAGATGCACTGTGGGGCAGCAGCGAAGCCAATATGCAGCTTTCGGGCATCATCAATCCCGATACTCCCCCTACCGATAGTTTTAACAAATTCGAAATAGATAGTTTTACCGTTAACGGTAAAAAATATTTTACGGTGCTTATCGAATACCCGGTTCCTGTTTATAATATTTTAGCGGTTTACGACGACGAGTTGAATTTATATCTTTACGATAATTCCCTGAACGGTAACATTGCAGTTAAGTGGCAGAAGATTGGTGATAAAAACTTCCTAATTGCTTTCGAAAAATTTATTTCGAAAGACCTGCTTAAGCTCGAACGCCTTTCGCTCTACGCTTTTCAGGATTCATCGCTGAATCTTGTTTACAGGGCTTTCAGTAAATTGGATAAGGCAGGCGATGTTTATACACACACAATCGACTCGATTGATGACGAGATGATTTCGACGAGTATTAAGAGCAATAAAAGATCAAGTATAAACAACAAAGCCGATGTGTTTTATTTCGACAGTGATAAGAAGCGCTACATAAGCAGTGCGGATATTTTCAACAACTTTGTTATGAATGAAATTAAAAACGCTAAATGGCTGATTGAAAAACCGGAGCTTACAATTGAAACCGCCGGAAAATTTGAAACCAATGAAGAATCTACCCGGCAGGTAACCGGTACGATGAACAGAGGATTCGAAGGATTTCAGATTGAAATTAATTCGGATTGGAAAGTTGTTGAGAATGTTTCGGTAAAAGCCAATCTAAAACGTAAACTGACAGGGACAAGATTTATTAATGAAAACTTAGGGGCACAGGTAACCGTGTTTAAGCTGCCCGCCGGTAAAACCGCCGAGCGTTATGTCCGTTACAAATTCGGCAAACCGACGCAGGGCGATTATAAAGTCCGTTCCACCGAATTGATTGAGTCGGGAAAAAATTATATCCGCTTTATCGAACATTCGTGCGGCGGCAAAAATTTCATTCTTATGATTGAAGCGCCGAAGAACACTTACAAAGCCAACGAAAAAATTTACGATGATATTGAAACTTCATTTTTTATTGAGTGCTGATGTATAAAGTTTTATTTTTTCTGCATAAAACCGAAGACGACCAGTTGCTTAAGCATTTTAAGAACTTCACATTAAAATACCTAACGGAAATTACCGGGAAAGAAGTTCGCCTCGCTAAAGTTGAGAGCAATCTGCTCCTCGATGAAAAATACTCGTACTTTTGCGAGATTGAAACTAATACGAAAGACGAAATGGATAAATTGATGAACTCTAAAGCAGGTAAATTATTAAACAAAGATTTAATGACCTTTCACGATTTGATTACTGTAATTTCAGTTAATTATACAGAAGATAAATGAATATATATTTAATAAGACACGGTAAAGCCGAACCCGCCTCGCCGGAGAAGAAAGACTTCGAAAGACAATTAACTGAAGAAGGAAGGGATATCGTGCTTGCAAGCGCTGTTGAGTGGAAAGAGTTCCTTAAAGGTTTCGATAAGGTTATTTATTCGCCTTACATAAGGGCAAAGCAAACCGCTGAAATAATTGGCAGTGTATTTAGCTGTGAGGATAAGTTATTACCGGATAAAAGTCTGGCGCCGGGATGCACTACGAAAAGTATAATTGAATTGGCAAATGCAATAGAAGCAAATGATATTGCTTTTGTCGGTCATCAACCCGATATGGGATATCATATCTCAAATTTCATCTCATCAAGCGAAGTAAAATTAAAATTCCCGCCTGCATCAATCGCAAAAGTTTCTTTTGAAAGCAAA
>JAJRSV010000201.1 GCA_024278655.1 Bacteroidota bacterium
AATATCGGAGCGCACTATTTTTCTTTTATCGAAGCCGGTGTAACTTTTTTCTTCCTTGGTCAACTCCTTTCGCCGTTCTTTTTTTACATCTGCTACTAAAAGCATGTAAGGACTGTGATATCTCGTTTCAAAATATTCCGAAACTTTATCGGCTAAAACGGAGGGAGCAAACGGACGGAAGCTTTCCCTGAACTTAATCTTCAGGTTCATTACCGATTGCATTTTTGGTGAACGCGCATCGCCGATAATTGAGCGTGCACCCAAAGCACGCGGACCAAACTCCATTCTTCCCTGGAACCAACCGATTACTTTTTCTTCTGCGATAAACCCTGCTACTTTTTGAAGCAGCTCTTCTTCCGAAAGCTTTTGTGCAGGATAGTTATTTTCGTTAATAAATTTTTCTATTGAACCGTTTGAATATTCTGGTCCTAAATACGAACCTTTCTGAAAGTCGGTTTTACCGTCTGCAATTCGTTCGTTGTTCAGATAAGCATACCAGGCGATTAATGCTGCACCAAGCGCGCCGCCGGCATCGCCTGCCGCGGGTTGTATCCAAATATTTTCGAAAGGTCCTTCACGAAGCAGCCGTCCGTTGGCAACACAGTTAAGTGCAACACCGCCTGCAAGTGTTAAATTCTTTTCTTCAGTTTCCTTAAAAACATGATTAGCAATCTTCATTACAATTTCTTCGGTTACTTCCTGAAGCGAGCGGGCAATATCCATCTCGCGCTGTGTAAGTTTGCTTTCAGGTTTGCGCGGCTTGCCACCGAACAGTTTGTTAAACTTTTCGTTAGTCATCGTTAATCCGGCACAGTAGTTAAAGTACTCCATATTCATTCTGAATGAACCGTCGTCTTTTACATCGATCAGATAATCGTAAATGAGCTGTTTGTATTTCGGTTCGCCGTAAGGAGCTAATCCCATTACTTTATACTCACCCGAATTAACTCGGAAACCAGTGTAATAAGTAAAGGCAGAGTAAAGAAGACCGAGCGAGTGCGGGAATTTTATATCGGCTAAAAGCTCGATATTATTATCTGTTCCGATGCCGTAGCTTGTTGTTGTCCATTCGCCCACGCCGTCCATCGTAAGTATTGCTGCCCGCTTAAACGGCGACGGATAAAACGCAGAAGCTGCATGCGATTGATGATGTTCGGGGAAAAGTACTTTGCCTTCGTAACCGAGTTCGCGCTTAATTAAATCCTTCATCCAAAGCTTTTCTTTTATCCACAACGGCATTGCTTTTAAGAATGATTTAATTCCAACCGGAGCATAAGCAAGGTAAGTTTCTAACAGCCGTTCGAATTTAAGGAAAGGTTTATCGTAGAATGCTACAATCTCTAAATCCTTTATTTCAATACCTGCATAATCAATACAGAATTTTACAGCATTTGTCGGAAAGCGGAAATCATGTTTTTTCCGGGTAAAGCGTTCTTCCTGTGCGGCGGCAATTATCTCGCCGTCTTTAACAAGGCACGCTGCGCTGTCGTGATAAAATGCTGATATTCCTAAAATGTACATTAAGATGTTTTAATTTGTTAAATTCTTTTTGAAAATTATTGTTGAAGCATTTGCAATTTATTGAGCCATGGTTCAACCCAATCGGTGTTGGGCGCGACAAGCGGAACGGCTGTTATCTTTCCGCCGAAACCGAGAAACCGCATACCGAAGCTGCTGATGCTTGTAACGTCGATAGATTTGAGTGTTTCGTAATCGATACTAACGCCGTACTTTATTGCAAGACTTGCCGTGTAATTATTTAATTTTAATTTCAGTTTTGCAAATGCCAGTCTTCTGCGGTATTCGTCCTTAAACTTTTCGAACGGCTCGGGTTCGATTGATGTGCTGTCCTTTTTAACAATCAGTTTAAATATTGAATAACCTTCGGGCACTTTTAACGGTCCGTAAACATCGCCGACTTCCATCGTTGCCGCAATCCTTCCAATATCTCCGTGTGCGGTTACAGGAAACAAACCGAACTCACCGCCTTTTTCTTTTGCCCATTCTCTTTTCGTATATCGTTTGGCAAGTTCACGTATATCTTCGCCTTCGTTTATTGCTTTTAATATTTTATCAGCCGTTTCAAGACTATCGGTAAGCACTTCTATTATGTTTACCAACTGCGGATACTTTTCTTTTTTGTGAAATGATTTGTAGTACTGATAAACTTCATCATCGCTTACAGATACGGAATCGAGGAACTGGTTTTTTAACATCTGGAACAGGTAATTATCAACCCACATATTTACTTCGTGCTGAACTTCGGGCAGAAGGTTGTAACCGCGCTTGAATCCTTCGCGTGCTAAAAGCTCCTGCTCGATTATTCTTTTCGTCCGCAGATCGAGCAAAGCACGAATGTACGAAAGACTAACGTCTTCCGAAGAGAAACCGTCGAAGGCGAGAATCCTGATAAATTTTTTCAGTGTTACAGGATTTTCGTCAAACTCAATAAAAATTTGATTTAGACTGTCTGCACCGAATTGCTTTTCGATAAACAAAACATCGTCCGCCAGTAAACTAATGAGTTTGTTATCATTAATACGGAACTCGTCTTTCTTCCATTTAAAGCGGTTTGCAATTTCTTCCGCAAGCCGCTCAAACAACACGGGGTTCACATTAACTTTTTTATCGCCGAAATATTCCTTGTAAAATTCACGGTATAAAATGCGCGACTTCCTTGCTTTAATAATTTTTTCAACCGCGTTTCGTGCTTCATCAAGCGCAGATGAAGTGTTAAGCACAGATTCAGTTTTGTTCGAAAGCTTGAAGATGTACCACCCGTCGGGTGTAAACAATGGCGAAGTATATTCATTCAGCTTTAGTTTGTACAGCGAGTCTTCTATTGCATCATCCATCTGTCCGTAAACAACTTCAATCGGAGCTTTCTGCTCATCGTATTCTGGGCGGACGACTAAAACCGAATCGAATAGAACACCATCGTTCAGCATTTTATAAAGACGATAGATTTCATCTTTATCTTCAGAGAAAAGAAAGTTCACCTTAAGCTTTGTTGTGTAGCGGTAATAGCCGTTAAGCAGCTCATCATCGGTAATATGAATTTTATCCGTTATCTCTTTTTTGTAAAGAGCATCGCGGACAAACATTTTTTC
>JAJRSV010000202.1 GCA_024278655.1 Bacteroidota bacterium
AATTTAGTAGGCAAAACTCCACCCGCAAAAATATAAACCAGGTCGTTAGGTAGTTCAATTGTTTCGTCTTTATCTTTTAAGTGCAGCAGAACTTTATCGTCAAGTATTTCGGTTACGGTGGAATTGAAGATTACTTTTACTTTGCCTTGCGCTGCCGCGTTGTTTATGTTTTCAAGATTTCTCGGTTTCAATCTCGAAAACACATCATTCCTGTACGAAAGCGTTACATCATTTCCTTCATCGGCTAAAAGCAAAGCCGATTCGATTGCCGAATCGCCGCCGCCTACAACAAGCACTTTTTTGTTCTTAATCATTTCAGGTTCAATTAAACGGTAAGCAACCTTCTCTTTACTTTCGCCCGGCACACCAAGCTTGCGCGGTGAACCTCTTCTGCCGATAGCCAACAAAACACCGCTTGCTTTATACGTGGCTTTGTTTGTCTGCACTTCGAAAACTTTGCCGTTTTTATGAATGCTTTCCACTTTCTCTTCTTCATTAATTTTAATCCTGTGCTTTGTCAGTACGTCTTCCCATATTTTAAGCAGTTCCATTTTAGAGGTTTGGTACAGCTTAACCTTTCCGTACATTGGTAAATCCATCGGACTGGTCATCACAATTTTCTGCCTCGGAAAAGTAGCAACCGTTCCGCCTAAGGTATCCTGTTCGAGAGTAACAAACTTAAGGTTTTGTTTTTTTGCTTCTAAAGTGGCTGATATACCGGCTGGTCCGGCTCCTACAATTACCACATCGTAAATACCGTTATTCGAAGGAGTGATTTTACGGGCAAGATATTCCATTGCCTGCTTTCCCTGTTCAACCGCATTTTTAATTAGTCCCATACCGCCCAACTCACCTGCTATAAACAAACCGGGTATAGTTGTTTCGAACTGCTCGCTGATATGAGGCAACTCAACACCACGCTTTTCGGTTCCTATACATAAAGTGATGGCTTGAACCGGGCAGGCATGAAAACAGGCACCGTGCCCAACACAGCGGGATGCATTTATTGTCGTTCCTTTTCCGTCAACAATGCCTAATATGTCATGTTCGGGGCAGGCAACTACGCAGGCACCGCTTCCGATGCAGATATCTTTATCAATTACCGGATGGAGTGAAACAGGTTCGTTGAACCCCAACTCTTTTGCTTTTTCTATTTTTTCCGAAACCAGCTTTGATTTTTTCTTGTTGGTTTTCAAATAAAAATAGATAATCAACAAAACAATCATCAAGCCAATAGCATAGCCGGTAAAATTTTCGATTACGGCTTCCATTTACTCACCACCTGTAATTAATTATGGATAAAGAAATATATTCCTGATTTCCTTACGTCAACTATCTTATTTTCCAACAAAAACTGTGCAAAGACAATAATGCTATTTAAGCATATTTATCGATTCCAGTGCTTTTATGCCAACCTCTTCGTTCGGATGCTCTTTAGCAATTTTTGCCCATATCTCTTTTGCTTTTTCTTTGTTGCCAAGCGATGCGTTTATTGCACCAAGATTATATTGTGCGTTAGTGTTATCAGGTTCAAGTACAAGGATTTGTTTGGTCTGGTCTTCGGCGTTTTTCAAATCGCCAAGACTGTAGTAAACGTAGGAAAGAGAAAAACGTATATCTATTCTTGTGGGATCTGCTTCCAATATTTTTTTGTAATAAGCAAGCGATTCCTGCTTCTTATGTGCAGCAGCGAGAAGGTCTGCATACTCGCGTAAACTTAAAGTATCGCCCGGGTTTTCTTTAACCGCTTTTTCAAGCATCTCGAGTTTATGCTTAAAGTTTGGCGAGACGTTATCTCTCGTTGGCGGTTCTTTCGATTTGAAAGGTGTGTGTATCTCATCATCCGGTATTTGCTGGTCGGTGATGACTTTTTCTTCGGGAACGGTGCTGCCGCTTTGCTGCGTTGCTATGATAAGGACTACTATAACAAGCAAAACTAAAACACCGTACAAGTAAATTGGTTTGATTTTCATTTTTTAACTCCTAAAAAATCCATCTGTATCCTAAAGCGATTGTTACACCTACGTGTACAATCATAATTACAAACATAGTGATTGCGAAAGGAAGATGGAAAACATGCCAGTAGTTAAGCAGTTTATGAAATGTTTGCAGCATACCGATTCTTCTCGAAAGAACAATTTCCATTTTAGCGGCTGACATAATATCTTTTCTTACAATCTTTGGCAGTCCGGCACTTTTTAAATCCTTTTTAATGCGACGTAATATTTTTCTTGTCTTAAAAAAATCTTTTGGTATAGTTACAAGAGCTGCTTTGAACTGAATATTCTTATACCGTTCCGGAGAAGCGAGCGATTGAAATTCATCGAGCGCCTCGTGATTAAAATCTATAGCGCGGGTAACTTTGGCGGCAAGGTTTTCGCGCAGGTCGTTCAGAACATTGATGCCCATTTCCTGTCCCTGTATCGTTCTCGGTATCTGCACATAAATAAATCTTCCCACTACGCCGCTTAACACAACAAGCACCATACTCCAAAAGCTGATTGAAACAATTCCGCCGAACTTAAACGCTGTGTGGTAAAGAACAAGTATAGGTCCCACGGTGCATAAAAAAATATGAAACTCAAGCCAATATTTAAGATAACCGAAGTTGCGGAAGAATTTTACTCTTTTCCTTATCATATAGGTAGAAACACCGAGTATCATCATTAAAGAACCTATAATACCGAATCCGTGTCCCCAATCGCCGGTTGGCTTTAACGACTGGTGCAAAGGATTATCGTACCTCAATTCGAGCGGTGCAGTGTAATAATCGTAGCCGTGATATGCCAACAGTACGGTAACCGATATACCTACAAATAAAAACAGACCAATATAAATTTTATGTAAGGTTTTATTCATTACAATTAATAAAAGTGATTTGTAAAGTTAATAGTTTTGCAGAAACCGGTAAAGTGACAAAGGGCAGGAAAAATTACAATTTTAAAACCAAAAAGCGGCTCGGCGCCGCTTTAACAAATCAGGTTATCTGGTATAAGGTTTTGTATTTGGTAGAATGGTCAACAGTTAAATCGCTTAACTTGTTAATAAGAATGTTTATTCTTTCATCGTTGTTATCATCAAAGTTTTCGAATGCTTCTTCAGATGAAAAAGTATATTGCTCCATATAGTTGTTCGGTTTGCCTTTTATCTGAAACACCGAATAATCTTCCAGTCCGTCTGCTTTAAGAAGATTTTTCAGTTCATTAATTACATTCAGGTACTCTTCTTTTTTTCCTTCCTGTAATTCGTATTGTATAGTAAATACTACTTTTGACATTTTCTCTCCACAAGTTTAACTAAAGTTATCTAAAATAAATTCACCCTTAAATATCTCTTTTGCAGGACCCGTAAGCGATACATTTTTAATACCGCCGTTCTCATCAATAAAATTAACGGTTAATACTTCGCCGCCTTTGGTTAAAAGTTCGACGGGCGGATTGGATTTGCGTTTTAAATATGCAACAACTGCTGCCGCCACCGAACCTGTTCCGCAGGCAAGTGTTTCGGCTTCAACGCCTCTTTCGTAGGTGCGGATTAACACTCTTTCGTTTTTAATCTTAATAAAGTTAACATTTACTCCGCCGGGAGCAAAATCTTTATGATATCTTATTTCCCTGCCGATTTTCTCAACCGGAAAATCTTCGATATCGAATTCGATATTTGCATCCGCTATATCATCCACATCTATAACAATATGCGGTGAACCGGTATGCAAATAATTTGCCTTCGAGAGCCACGTGTCTGTTTTAACCGTAATGTTCAACTTTATATCAGTCGGCGGATTAAGATTAAACTTTATCAATCCGCTGTCTAAAAGTTCACCCGAGTATTCAATACCGTTCGACAAAAATTTCACTTCAGTGCCTTTCACCCAGCCGATATCGGAGGCAAACTTAATTGCGCATCTGGCACCGTTACCGCATAACGTTCCGGTTGAACCATCGGCGTTAAAGTACTGCATATCAAAATCGTGCTTGCCGGTTTTGCCAAGCACAATTACTCCGTCGGCACCAATACCGTTCCGCCGGTTACATAAGCGGCTTATAACATCTTTTTTAAGAACAACTTCGGGGTTTGCGGAACGATCTATCATAATAAAATCGTTACCTGCCCCGCTCATTTTTACAAACGAAATTCTTTTCATTTTCATTATGCAATTTAGCCGAATGGCAGTTGGTTTTCAATATAAATTTTTATTGAAATTATCGAATTATTTTAGTAAGGAAGATTGTAATAATTATGTAAAAAAAGGGTGAGCAGAAGCAACAGCATTATAAATTGAAAAAAAAGCAAGTAATTACAGATAATAATAAGTATTATAAATGTTTATTCACAGTGAGTCCACATCCTTATAATTTTAACCACTTTGATATCGTCGTAAACCTGATATACTAATCTATGCTGAATATTAATTCTTCTTGAGTAAGCCCCTTCTAAGTCTCCCACAAGTTTTTTAAAAGAGGGCGGTGATTTATAAGGATCGATTTCTAAAATTTTCAATAGTTTTTCTGTGCGTGTCTTTAACCCGGCAGCATTTAATTTTTTAGCATCCTTCAATGCCTGCCATGTATAAACAAGTTCTCCACTTTACCATGTTATTTTATCGGAGCACTTATCAATTGGCTCTTTCAACCCCTTTTTTATAGATTCTCGCATACCGGGAACGGACAGTAAATAACGTGTTTCGTTTATTGCGTTCCAATCCTCTTCGGAAATAAGAATAGCATTACCTCTTTTTCCGGTAATTTGTATCGGAATTCCTTCCTTGTTAGCCAAGTCAATCAGCTTAAAAATATTATTTTTTGCTTCTGTTACAGTTATGGTTTTCATTTGGTCTGCCTGCACTTTATGGCAAACGTACAGCATTATGTACACAAGGTCAAGGTTAAATAACAGAAGTTCTTTATATTTTTTAATTCAAGAAAAATTAGAATGTTTGGCTACTTAATAAAGCAATATTCCTTTTAAGTCGAACTGCCGAAGTTCTTTATCATTGCGGCAACCTGCTGTGCTTCTCTCGAATTAAATTCGAACGAAAGTTTTTTGTGATTAACAATATCGATAATAGTACCGATTAAACAGAGACCGTAAGTAAAAAAGAAGAGAAGCCCCATACCAATCTGCCCAACCATAAAACGCTGAACTCCGGCAATTCCGAGCAGACCGAGTAATGTAAGTAAAAGAATTGTTGTCGGGTCTTTCCGGCGCGTGCTGTAAACTGCGGCAAACTGCTGAAGCTTGCTGTCGTCGAAATCCTTTACTAATTCCTGGACGTACATTAGTTCCTCACCCTGAAGGTAAGGCATCAGTTGTAAAATGTTTGTCATATCTTCTCCGGTTGTTTTTAATTAAATAAATTATTCTAACGATAAGAACAACAAGTGCAAATAAACCGAGTGGATGAGTAAGAAAAGAGTTGTAAATATCGCCGTGGAAAATGTAAGAAACGGAATTTCCCAAGCCGCAGCCGGGACAAAAATCGAAGCCGAGATTTTTAATCGGGCAAATAGTAAAATGCGTGCTGCCCGGCGAATGAATAAAAGCGAGATAGAACAGTCCCGCCATCCAAACCGCCGCTTCGAATCCGATTATTTTAGGAAGAAGTTTAATATAACGGATAAATTTTCCGTTGGATTTATATTTACTCATTGTGCAGAAGCTTTGTTATTTACAGCATCAACATATTTATTAGCGGAATGTAAATCAACAAAAGTTTGATAAACGGCAAGGAATAACCGGTAAAACGGCGGATACTAAGGGTGAATGAGGTTTGATTTTAAAGGAATTCTTTTCATTATATGGATAGTTACGGCTAATGAATACCGGTGTTATTGCTTAAATATGTTGACCTGAATCTAAAATCTCACATATTCTTAAATAAAATTGATTGACGAACATCGAACGCTGATTTTAGATTTTAGAAGTGATTATTAAATAAAAAAGATTCGCTTCCATCGGTGGTACGGACCACTCCGTGACCGTTGCCGGTTTAATCTACTTTGCCTATACACACATTCCGTCACGGTGCGGACCGTGACGGTCAAGGAAAGCTTGAATATCGAATATCGAACACGGAATGATGAATTTAGAATTATGAAGCCGAGCCTGCTGCGGCGTAGTTTTGAGCTTGTACCTATTTCAGAACAATCGGCTTCGTCAGGTAAACCTGACTACGCCGCATTCGTCTTCGTTTTTCGCAAAGCTCAAAACGAAGCCGAGTGGAGGTGGCGGGAGTCGAACCCGCGTCCGAAATTAGGATCCAAAGAACCTCTACGCACATAGTCTGTTTTTGTTTTTGAGAGCTTAAAGCTACCAAACAGACAAGGATCACTTTAAGCCCTGCCCATTAAAAGTTTCGCCTCGTCAGCAAGGGCGGCTGACTTAGCTATCAGTACCTAAACGGCGCTCTTCTGAACCCCGGTACGAGAGAGAACAGAGAGCGGCTGCGTTTTATTTACGCAGCTAAGGCGTAGTTATATTCGCCAGTTATTGTTTGGTACCGCCGTTTTACGTGTCTGCGGAGAACACGGTGCGCAGTTCAATGTCTCCCTAATCCCGT
>JAJRSV010000203.1 GCA_024278655.1 Bacteroidota bacterium
AATGCTAATTTTATTAAAAGAGAAATGATAGATGAAAACGGACGGGTTTACCGTAACTTTAAAGAAGGCAAGCGTTCAATTAACGGATTTCTTGACGATTATTCTTTAACCATCGAGGCATTTATCTCTTTGTATGAATCCACTTTCGATGAGCAGTGGCTTTACGAAGCGAAGAAGTTGGCAGATTATACAATCAAACATTTTAAAGATGACAGCACGGGACTTTTCTACTATACTTCGGATATCGACCCTTCGCTGGTTGCGAGAAAAATGGAACTCTCGGATAACGTGATACCCGCATCGAACTCTTCGCTCGCAAAGGGATTGTTTCTGCTATCGAATTATTTTTTTAATAAAGAGTACAAATTACTTGCGGAGAACATGCTCAGAAAGATGAAGAGCGGCTTTAAGTCGAATCTTCTGTATCATTCAAATTGGGGATTGTTAATGTTGAATATGGTTTATCCGTTTTATGAGGTTGCAATAGTCGGAGAAGATTACGAAAGCAAACGTGCGGAGTTGAGTAAAGCATTTCATCCGAATACTATTCTTATTGGCGGGAAAGATGAGGGCACACTCGAGCTTTTACAGCAGCGCTATGTAAGTGGCAAGACAATGATTTACGTCTGTGAAGACCGTAACTGTAAGCTTCCTGTTGAAGAGGTTGCCTTGGCGGAGGAGCAGATACAACGGAAGTAATCTCCGTGGCTCTCTGTGTCTTCTCCGTGAACCTCCGTGAAAGGAGACGTTATCAGCGGCTAAGAGGAGAAAATTAAAGCACCACGATTATGTAAGGTAATTGTTACACGGAGAACCACAAAGGAGTCACGGAGGAACACGGAGAGATAGACATCCGCTATGAATTGATAAAGATTATCAATCGGTTTAATCTTCATTTAGATAGCAAATCTTTGTAAGTTTATGATATGAACACCGTAGAATTAATAATAAAGAAACGAAACGGTAAAGCCCTTACCAAAGATGAAATAAATTATCTTATTCACTCGTACACAAAGGGCAGAATCCCGGATTACCAGTTCTCCGCTCTGCTGATGGCAATACTGCTTAAAGGAATGACCAAAGCGGAAACATCGTATCTTACCGAAGCAATGCTGCACAGCGGAAAGGTGATTGACCTTTCCTATGTTAAAGGACCGAAGATTGATAAACACTCAACCGGAGGTGTGGGAGACAAAACTTCGCTTATACTTGCATCGGTTGTTGCGGCAGCGGGAGTAAACGTTCCGATGATTTCGGGTCGCGGTCTCGGACACACAGGCGGAACTCTCGATAAACTCGAATCGATTCCGGGGTTCAGAACCAACCTTTCGTTAAAAGAATATAAATCGGTGTTGAAAAAGTGCGGCGCTGTTTTAATCGGGCAGACTAAAGATATCGCCCCTGCCGACAAAAAGATTTATTCACTTCGCGATGTTACCGGAACGGTTGAATCCATTCCTCTGATTACCGGCAGCATAATGAGCAAAAAGCTTGCGGAAGGAATAGACGGATTAGTGCTGGATGTTAAAACCGGCAGCGGTGCATTTATGCGGAAGACAAAGGATGCTGTTGAGCTTGCGAACTCTCTTATAAGCACTGCTAAGGCATTCAACAAAAAAGTAATCGCCTTTATAACGGATATGAATCAGCCGTTGGGTAATTATATAGGCAACTGGCTGGAGGTTTACGAATCGGTTATGGTGCTGCGCGGTAAGAAGCAGGGCGATTTGTTCGATTTAAGTATGAACCTTTCAGGCGCAATGATTTATCTCGGCGGTAAAGCCGGTTCGATTAAAGAAGGAATTGAAATTGCAAAGGAACAGATTGATAACGGAAAAGCTTTTGAAAAGTTTGTTCAAATGGTTGAACTGCAGGGCGGAGATACAAGTGTAATCCTGAATCCGGAGAAGTATCCGGCTTCAAAGTTCAAATCAAAACTGAAATCAACAACTAACGGATATGTTAAAGAAATTAATACGTATCAGTTAGGAATGGCGGCGCTTGAGCTCGGTGCCGGAAGAAAAACCATGTCGGATAAAATCGATCCGAAAGCGGGAATAATTTTTAATGTGAAATTAGGCGATAAAATTAAAAAGGGAGAAGTTGTTGCAGAGCTTCATTCTCAATCGAAGGATAAAATAAACATCGCGAAAGAGATGATTTTAAATGCGATAACTTTTTCAAAACAGAAAACAACCAAACCCAAACTCATCAAAAAAACAATAAAATAGAGGAGTAATAAAATGGAAAAGAGACAGGAAATAATCGACAATCTAATTAAAAGCTACTGGATGGAAATTGAAACGGTAATAAATTACATTGCCAACTCGGTTAACCTCGACGGAGTGAGAGCCGAAGAGATTAAAAAATCTTTAGCACAGGATATAACCGAAGAAATCGGTCATGCTCAAACTTTGGCGAAGAGAATAAAAGAAATCGGCGGACTTGTTCCCGGCTCGCTGGAATTCAAACCGTCGCAAACGTTTCTTCAGCCGAAAGGCGACACAACAGATGTTGCTACGGTTATCGAAGGCGTAATTGAAGCCGAAGAAGGTGCCATCGAACAGTACAACAAAATCATTCAGTTATGCGACGGAGTCGATTACGTAACTCAGGATCTCGTAATAGGTCTGCTCGCGATGGAAGAATCGCACAGGATTGAATTCGTCGGATTCCTTAAAGAATACAAGAATTAATTCGTAAGTAATTCAAAGGCAGCAGCAATTGCTGCCTTTTTATTTTACTATTCCTCATATATAGTTAAGACTTCCCCATCAAAAGGGTGAAGCTTTTTAATTTCTCCCTTTATCCCGAAACATTTAAATATTATTTAACGTCGAATAAAATTCGATTAGGTATTTCGATAAAAAGCCCCTTGCAAGGGGGCGTAGCTTGCTGCATTCTCCGTTTGTTTCAAAGCATATAAATATTATTTTGTGTCAGGTAAATTTTAAACTGTTCAGCGAAGCCCCTTATTATTTACGTCAAATAAACCTATTTTAGTTCAGGGAGATATAAGCATTTAAGAATAAAAACAAGAGGTATAAAAATGTTATTCATAATAGCATTTCTGGCAGCAATAGTAGCATTAGTAGTTTTCTTTAACGCAAAGAAACGTTTGCAAAGACAGGAAGCAAACTTTGCATTGCTCGGCTTTGCAATTGCATTCATTATTGCGTTAACGCAATGCTGGACCGTGATTCCTGCGGGACACGTCGGCGTTGTCGATTTCTGGGGTGTCGTTAGCGATAATACTCTTAAGCCGGGTGTTAACTTCGTTAACCCGCTGGCAAGAGTTGTAAAGTTCGATGCCCGTAAGCAGGAGATGAAAGAAGTAATGAGCGTTCCTTCGAAAGAAGGACTGAGCGTTGACCTTGAGATAAGTCTTATTTATAAACTCGATGACGACAAGGTTAACGAGATTTATAAAACCGCCGGAGATTATGACGAGTACACCCGTAAGATTATTATTCCTTATTTCCGTTCGGTGGTTCGCGGTGTTACATCAAAGTTCGAGGCGAAAGCACTTTACACCGCAAAGCGCGAAGAACTTGAAGAAGATATAAAGGATGAACTCGCAGCAATAAAAGAACTGAACGAAATACTGATTCTTGACACGCCGTTAAGAAAAATTATATTGCCGGCAGGACTTACGGCATCGATAGAAGAGAAGCTTAAAGCCGAACAGGAAAGTCAGCGTATGCAGTTTATTCTTCAAAGAGAACGGCAGGAAGCCGAGCGTAAAAGAATTGAAGCGCAGGGTATCGCCGATTTCCAGGATATTGTTTCGAAAGGAATAAGCGATCAACTGCTTAAATGGAAAGGCATTGAAGCGACTGAAAAGCTTGCAAATTCACCGAATTCGAAAGTTGTAATTATCGGTTCAGGCAAAGACGGTCTGCCCGTAATACTCGGAAATCAATAATTTTAATAAAATTGACTTGTCGGTCAACTTTTTTGTTGCTTCGCATTAAGCAATTTATTATTTTTCCGACTGACAAGTCAATTTTTTAGGATATATTATGATTCCCGTCATACATTTCTTAAACTTTCTTCTCCCCCTCCTCTACGTTATTACGTTTGGAGTATATTTTTACGACTTCATGAAGGGCGAGAAAAAGTTTATTAACATCAAGCGGCTTTTCTTATTTATTACATTAGTAATTCATATTGTTTATCTGTTACTTCGCACAATAGAGTTCGATCATCCGCCGATAACTAATGTGTTCGAGATATTTACGGTTCTCGCATTCGCGATTACATTTTCATATTTCATACTTGAACTGGTAACCGACATACGCGGAACCGGACCGTTTATAATTATTATCTCGTTTATATTTCAGATAATCTCCACTGCTCTCATTCCCGATCAGCCCGAGGTGAAAGAAGTTTTAAGGAACAATCTGCTCGGCATTCATGTTATAAGTGCACTGTTGGGTTATTCGGGTTTTACAATTTCGGCGGTGTACGGATTTTTATACTTAACACTTTACAAAGATTTGAAACATAACCGCTTCGGACTCATATTCAACCGCCTGCCGAACCTTGAAGTGCTGGAGCGGATGAGCTTTTACTCGGCGGTAATAGGATTTATACTTCTTACAATTGCTATTACTATTGGCATTATCTGGCTGCCGCAGGCGTTTCCGGATTTCTCGTTTCTTGATCCGAAATTAATCGGAACCTCGTTGGTGTGGGTATTGTACGGATTGGGAATAATCACAAAAATATTTGCTAAGTGGAAGGGGAAGAAATTAATAGTACTTTCGATTACCGGGTTTTTAATTGCAATCTTCTCAACGATTGTTTCGAATTTTATAGCACAAAGTTTTCATTCTTTTTATTGATTTGAAATGAATTTTTTAGCAGTATCGATAAATCACAGAACGGCGCCGGTTGAATTAAGAGAAGCTCTTCATTTAAACGAAGATGAGATAAGGCAATTAATTCAAACCGCTAAAGATGAATTACTTAAAGAAGGATTCATTCTTTCAACCTGCAACAGAACCGAGATATACGGCTTCCCGAAAAACTCACAGCTTACGCACCAACAGCTTCAAAAGTTTATTATCGATCATAAAACATCGGTGGAAGCAGAGGAAGAGCATTTCCAGCACTTTACTGCAAGGGAATCGATAAAGCATCTGTTCAGCGTTGCCACGGGAATCGATTCGATGCTGATTGGCGACAACCAGATATTCAAACAGGTTAAAGATTCATTCCAGATTGCCGAAGAGATGCAGTTCACCGGCTTTTTGATGAAACGGATTATCGACTCGGCAATAAGAGTAGGTAAGCGCGCTATTAACGAAACGGCAATAAGCGAAGGTGCTGTTACTGTTAGTTACGCCGCCGTTCAGTTGATAGAAAAAATATTTTCAAACCTGAGTAAGAAATCTGCGCTGGTAATCGGTGCGGGAGAAACGGGAGAGATTGCGGCAAAGCATCTTTCCGATAAGAACATCGGCAAGCTTACCATTACAAACAGAACTCACGAAAGAGCAGAACGCCTTGCGGCAAAATTAACTGCCGGCGTTATTCCGTTTAACGAATTGAGCGAACATCTTTACAAGTACGATATAATAATAAGTGCTACAAGCTCCGAAGAAATTTTAATTACACATCAGCATGTAAAAGATGCAATGAAAAAACGTAATTACGATTCGATGGTGCTGATGGATATTGCGGTTCCAAGAGACATTGCTCCTGAGTGCGGTAAGATTGATTACGTTTTTTACAACGATATAGATTCACTCAACATAATTGTTGAACAGAATCTTAAAAAACGAAAAGCCGAAATTCCCAAAGTAGAAAAAATAATTGAAGAAGAACTTGACAGCTTTTTCGAATGGTATAACTCGCTTCAGGCGGCTCCCACAATAAAAAGCTTAAGAGAACATTTTGAAAGCATTCGTGCAGAAGAAGTAGAGAAGAACATCAACAAATTTTCGTCCGAAGACAGAGAGAAGCTTGAGATAGTTACCAAAAGAATTATCAACAAAATTCTGCATCACCCTACAATTGAGCTGCGAAAAGCAAACGATGC
>JAJRSV010000204.1 GCA_024278655.1 Bacteroidota bacterium
GTTGATGAAAAAAGCAAAAATGAATTTGAGCAGGTTCTTAAATTAAAAAAACAGCCGTTTTACTTTTTAGGGAAAACCGGCGGAACAGATTTGAATGTAAATGATATTATTAAAGTCGATACGAATAAACTTGCTGACATATATTACAATACAATTCCGAATATTATGAACCGTGAAGAATAAGATAAAAAATAAAGTTAAAACGACTTCCTTATATACCACTTTCCGAAAGGTGAGGTTCGCACTACACCTGCGACCCTCGTGGCATGGTTTTAAGGGATTTGTAAAACATTACTTCGGTGGTTTGTACGACAGGATTGAACGGCATCATGTTTTTTTACTGGCGGGAGGATTAGCATTTTCACTTTTCGTATGTATCATTCCCTTTACATTAATCATATTCTGGCTGCTCGGTAAATTCCTTAATTCAGCCGAGGTTGAGTACCAGATAATTTCATTTATTGAAACGGTTATTCCCTACTCAGAGTATGCCGAGTTTGCGAAAGATATAATATTCAAACGCGTGCATGAAGTTATTACGTACAGAAACATTGCAGGGTTTATCGGTATCGTCGGCTTGTTTTTTGCGGCAAGCGGTTTTGCAAGCAGCATCCGTACTATATTAAATAAAATTTTCGGAACCGATATTGACGTAAATATTTTCCTTGGAAAGTTAAGAGACTTTGCCGTAATCCTTACAGCCGTTCTTGCGTTATTAATTACAACTATGATTTCTCCGCTTATCGATCTTCTCCGTTCGCTTTCACAATCTACTCCTTACTTACACTTTTTCGATCAGCCGATTTTCCAAAAGTTTTTTACGGCGGTATTTTCGTTCCTTATCATCTTCTTTATTTTTTCCGTTCTGTATAAATTCATTCCAATTGTAAAAATCCGTAAGCGCTCCGTGCTGCTCGGTGCATTCTGGGCTTCACTTTTATGGATTGGCGCAAAACAATTATTTGGACTTTACCTTTCCAACTTTCACACATTCAGCAGAATATACGGAGCTTATGCATTAGGTGTTGTTGTAGCTTTCTGGATTTATTACACATCGGTTGTTTTTATCCTCGGTGCCGAAATCGGTAAGCTCTTCGATGAGCGACTCGATAAAAGATATAAACCGGATGATAAAATTGATGTGGGTGAAGTAGTCGAGTAATATTTTTAGCCGGGAGAAAAATATTACTTTTTTTGTTGACTTAATCGTTACCTTTTCTTAATTTTAATCAGATAATTTTATCTGATTATGACAGTAATATTTTCAAAGAAATGTGAATACGGAATGCAGGCGGTTCTTTATCTTGCAGCACAGGATAAAGGGACTGTTGTATCTTCCGAGGAAATTTCGAGAGTATTAAAAATCCCAAAAGAATTTATATCAAAAATATTACAAAGTCTGCGCGACAGCGGAATTATCTTTTCCACAAAAGGAAAATCGGGTGGCTTCGGAATTGCAAAAGATCCTTCGGAAATAAAATTGATTGACATAGTGGAAGCTATTGACGGCTTAGAAATGTTCAATAGCTGCGTGCTCGGCTTCCCAGAATGTTCGCCCGAGACCCCGTGCCCGGTGCACGATAGCTGGGGTGCTTTAAGAACTCAGGCGTACGAAATGCTTTCGGTGGAGACGCTTGATAAGTTAAAAGAAAAAACATTAAATAAAATAAGAACCCTTTAAAAAGGTTCGCTTTACTCTGAATGAGTGATGAGTAAAAAGAAAAAAATAGTAAAGAACACAGAACAGGGGATACAACAAGTTCGGTTTCTTGTTCAATCGCTTTTTTTGTTACTCTGTTTGTGGATAGGCATAGAGTTTTATAACTTCATCCGGTACCTCGAAGCGGGTGGAGCGGCAGAGCTTGCATCACGTCCTCCCGGCGTCGACGGCTTCCTTCCGATAAGTTCGTTTATGAGTTTTTATCTCTTTTTAATAACCGGTCAGATCCATCAAGCGCATCCTGCCGGTTTTTTTATTTTTCTCGCTATAGTTTTAATATCACTTGTTTGGGGAAAAGCATTTTGCAGTTGGCTTTGTCCTGTCGGGTTCATATCCGAATTGTTAGCCGACTTCGGCAAAAAAATATTCGGCAGAAATTTTAAACCCCACTGGATTATCGATTATCCGCTTCGCAGTATAAAATATCTTCTGTTAGCATTTTTATTCTACGCAGTTTTTGTTTTGATGAGTGTTGCTTCCGTTAAAGCGTTTTTAGACAGCCCATACAATCTTGTTGCCGATATTAAACTCTACTATTTCTTTGCCGATATATCGAGATTCTCATTAACAGTTATAGCTGTTCTGTTTCTTCTTTCCATACCTATTCGAAATTTCTGGTGCTGGTACCTTTGTCCTTACGGCGCGTTACTCGGCATCGCTTCTTTATTAAGTCCCAATAAAATAAAACGAAACCCGGCAAGCTGCATCGACTGCGGGCTCTGCAATAAAGCATGTCCTTCGTTTGTAAAAGTAGATAAAGTTAAAACGGTTCTTTCGGATGAATGCACAACTTGTTTGAGCTGTGTGGATGCTTGTCCCGTTGCCGATACGCTTCAACTCGA
>JAJRSV010000205.1 GCA_024278655.1 Bacteroidota bacterium
AACTCAACTGCTCCGGATGACGGTTGAAATAGATATACGACGCAGCTTTAACACCTTCGATGTTTCCGCCGTAAGGAAGCAGGTTTAAGTAAAGCTCAAGTATTTCCTTTTTGGAATAATGAAGCTCAAGCTGAACCGCCCGGATGATTTCCACAAACTTGCTTAAGTAGTTTCTTTCTTTCGGTTCAAGCATTCGTGCAACCTGCATTGTTATGGTAGATGCACCGGAGACTCTCTCGCCTCTTGTTATGTTTGTGTATAATGCCCTCACAATCGAAACAGGATTTACTCCGAAGTGATAGAAGAAATAATTATCCTCCTTTGCAATTATCGCTTTGATTAAATTCGGAGAAACTTCATCGAGTGTAACATGCATCCGCCATTTATCATCGTCGGTAAGGTAAGCCGTTAAAAGAGTACCGTCGCTTGCAATAATTTCTTTCGAGTAAGATTTTATTCCGGGAACCGGACACATCAAATCGAGCAGGAGCAGTACGACAACCACTCCCGCAATTATTCTAACCGTTTTGCTTTTGAAAATGTCTTTTATAAAATCAATCATTAGCTCATCGAAAAATTCTATTAAAAAGTTTTTAATGTATTATCTTTCCCAAACGTTAACCTTGCCAGCACCGTTAAACGAATGAAATTCCCTGTCGTACATCGATTCCGCGCTTATCACGGGCAATTCGAACCTGCCTTGATTAACAACGCGCAGGAGATAATAAAACTCATTCGTCGTTCTTCTTTTCAGCTTCGTAAACAACAGCAAACGATCATCCCTGATATCCATATACTCAACATTAATCGGAATCCTCGGTTTCCATTGCAGTTCGGTTGATGCGTTGAGCCGCGGGTTTTCAATTTCAAATCCGGATGGAATCATATCGGTAATAACAATGTTATCAGCCGACCTTTCGAAACCGGTTAGCGAAATCTTGCACACAATCAAATCGCCCTGCGTGAAGTTATTATCTGTTATTTCATCACCTGTTTTATAACTGTAGTAAGTTCTGCGCACCTTCATAAACGAATCTGTTTCTTTCACTTTTTCGTTTACCTTAATACCTTCCGAACTCCAGAAGTAATAAACTTCGCCGCTGCCCGACGCTGCGAGAGATACATTGCCCGAATTAAGCTTATCATCGGTAATAGTTAAATCCTTTCCGGTGAATTTTGTTATCAGAGCATTGCCGGATTTTATTTCAATATCAACATCCGCATCGGCATTAAGCTTAGCAGCTTTGCCGAGTGCAAGAAACAGGAATGCCCGCTGCTGTGTTGAGTAAACATCATCCGATTTTTGCGTAAGATATTTTATCATATACGGAATTTGTGCGCTTGCCGGTTCAACTTCCAGCAGAACATTAAGCATAATAGCATTTGCGCGAACATCCGAATCGAAGCTGCCGCCGCTTTCCTGCTGAGGATGAACAGGATTGAACGAGTTGGGAACTATTTCGTAATACGAGTTCCATTTGCCCATCAGCGCATAAGCACCTGCAAGCAGATATCGTGTATCGCCGGTTATAAGATGCGGACGCGCTTTGTAGTAATTCATTGTTGCAATATCACCCTTGCCGGCTAACGCAAGCACATAAAGCGAATAGATGATCTCCTTCTTCGCAATATTTTTGTATGTGCGTCTCGTTCCGGAATAAGTAACGTACGAGTATGCTTCATGGTTCTTCGCCTTTTTCGAAATATGAGATAGAAGTTTATCCAGAACATTTTTCGAAACATTGAACCCGTTCTTTTGTGCTTCTACCAAAAAGTGAGCAGCGTAAACAGAGCCCCACCAGTTTGAATACGTTCCTCCGTGCCAGAACGCAAGCGAGCCGTCGTACATCTGCATCGATTCAATCTTTCTTATTCCCTCTTTAACATAATAAACCGGATTGGTTGTTTTGTAATATTCGGGTGCAACTAACTTTGCAAGCTCTTCAAAGTAAAGCTGCGGGAAAAGCTTCGAGATCGTTTGCTCCAGGCAGCCATGAGGATAACCGACAAGATACTTAAGATGCTTTGCGAATTTAACAGCGGGAAATTTACTTATCGTTACTGTAGTATGTTGTGTTCCTTCGAGGAAGCTTGATGGAATTCGTAAATTGATTTTTTCTCCCGCTTTAATAGTTCCCGATCCGGTTTCAACAACCAACGGAGATACAGGTCCTACACTAATTTCTATCTCTTCTTTTACTGTAGCCGCACCGGATGTTTCGAAAACAATTTTGCCTTTGCCTGTTTGCGGAAGAGCCGTTATATTGAACACAACCTGTCCCGTAGAGTTGGGTGCAACCGTAACCGATTTTTGCTTAGCCGACGTAACCGACAACGGTCCCTCTACCTTTAACGATACAGTTACTTTCTTTTCTTTTGATGTTGTATTGATAACAGCAACAGGTGCGGTTAACGAATCGTTTATCGACAGGAATCTCGGTATCTGCGGTTCGAGAATTATATCGTCGGCAACTTTTATATGCTCTTCCGCCGCACCGAATCGTTTACCAGTATAAACAACAGCCATCAATCTTATGTCGCCGTTAAACTGCGGAATGTTTAACTTAACTTTTACAACTCCGCTGCTGTTTGTCTTCTTTATCCCGCTCCAGTAAGAAATTAGTTTGAACCTGTTTGCTTTAATTGGGTTGGTTCTTTTACGCAACTGCTCCGACATCTGGTCGCCGCCCGGCGAAGAGCTTGTCGATACGATTTCCGGCAGCAGAAGTTTATACAAATCATAGCTGTCAACCCTTAACGATTTTTTAGCATACATAAAACTGTACGGATCGGGTGTGCGGTAATTTTTAATTTGCAATATACCTTCATCAACTGCGGCAAGAGTTACGTAAATATCTTTCAGCGGTTCGGTTTTTATCGTTATTTCCTGTGTGGTTAGCGGTTTAACTTTTTCCTGCGCCGTAATTGTGACCGACAGGTGGTTCTTCTTTTTAACAACTTTCATCGATGCGAAACCATGACCAACAAGAAACGGAGAAGTTTTTTCGGGTGAATGCTCTTTGAACAAAGTAGCCGTAACATATACATTCGGCATAAAGTCATCGTTCAACTTTATCTCCAACTCAGCCGATTTGTTTTCCACTTTCAGATATTCATATTCGATAACTTTATTTCTTTCAACAGTAACCAGCATTTTACCCGAGAACGGAGTCGTGAACAAAATTTTAGCATTCTCACCCGGCTCATATTCTTCTGTATCGAAAACAATCTCTACCCTTCCCTCTTTATCAACTTCAAACGATGAAGCGGTGGAACTTCCCCAACCGTATGCATAAAAAGTTTTCCTGTTATAATCTTTGCTGCCCTGCTTATAAACCCTGAACTCATACTTGCCCGATTTTGTTACTGCAAACTGAATATCCTTCGGGTTGGAATCGAAAGTATAATTCTTTTTCCATTCCACAACCGGTTTCTGTTCGGAAGCGTAATAGTACTGACCCGAATAATTTTTCTTCAGAACCGTTTGCCATTCGTACCGAATTAACTCAACTGCGGCTTTGAAGTTTTTAACAGGTTTGTCATTTTTATCGACGGCGGCAACTTTAAATTTCAACTGCTCGTTAGTTCCGAAATAATAGCCGGGTGCATTTATTCCTATAAAATAATTTTTAGGAAATATATTGAAGCTTGCTGCACGGACAACGGTCCTTCCGGTAAGATCGAAAACGCTTACATATGCCGTCCCCTTTACAATGCCGGGACCATTCACCCAATCGGGCACTTTATATTTAATAGTCGTTTGACCCTGCTCATTCAGCTTACCTTCGAGCAATGTGTTTTCGAAAGAAGATGCAGTGATTGATGAATTCGTAAAATCAAACCTGGGAAAAGTCTTACTTTTGAAAGGTCGGTGAGTTAAAATGATATCTGCTTCGTAGCGCAGGTTTGCAGCTTTGGCGCCGAACAGAAATTCGGCATCTACATCAACCGAGACAACTTCGCCGGGCATTAACGATTCCTTATCGCTGTTTAAAGTTACTCTTATTTTATCGGGAACAAACTCCTCAACGCTGAAACGGTAATTACCGATTAACTGTTCGCTACCCGTGTAAAGCTCCGCAACGTATTCGCCGGTTTGGGCATAGTCCGGTACATTAAATTCAATATCGAACGAACCTTCTTTATTCAACTCTTTTTTGAATTCATCGAACGTTTTTCCGGTAGGAGAAATTATCTTTATTAAAACGGGAATGTCCTGCACAACATCCATTTTATCGCCGCGTACTATTGCAGAGAGATTAACCGACTCGCCGGGACGATAGAGGTTTCGTGCCGAATAGATGAAGGTATTAAAATTTTCGTTGAACTGAGTCTGTCCGCCAACATCGAAACGCGAGGTTTCTATTCTTGTTTCTCTTAAGTCGATGTAATTAAAATCGCCGTTATGTTTAACAACAATCAATCTCGGAGTAAAACCTTCAATCTGTCCGGAAACATCTTCAAAAGTTACAACACCTTCGCTGTTTGTTTTGCCTGAAAGCAAGGTCTGGTTATTACCCGATATCACACTCACCTCTGCGTTATCAATTGCAAGAGCTGTTTTAATCGAGTTAACAAAAACCATTATCTGATCTTTCGATGCTTTTGCAATAATACCAAGGTCTGAGAGAGCAATCATTTTAGAGGCACTAATCCATCTGTCATCAGCCGACCTGACTTTTACTACATAAACTCCCTTGTATTTTTGATTCAATGCATTCGACAGATTAACATTAAACGATTGCAGCCAGTTTTTGCTTTCATCTAATTTTAACTTTTCGGTATAAATCGATTTGCCGTAGTTGCTCACA
Organism: Bacteroidota bacterium; assembly: GCA_024278655.1. Taxonomy (GTDB): domain Bacteria; phylum Bacteroidota; class Ignavibacteria; order Ignavibacteriales; family Ignavibacteriaceae; genus BMS3ABIN03. The sequence continues at coordinate 4,812 of JAJRSV010000205.1, forward strand.
TAATATGCCGGTGTGTACCATTCGTCGTAATAATCGTAGTAGTAGCTGTATTGATTAAGAAAATGGAGCAGGTTGTTTTCGAATACTTCGGAGACTTCGATTTCCACTTCATCGATATTAACCGCATTTACCTGCAGATTCTTTTCGCCGCTCAGCATCAGGTATTTGCCTTTCCTGTCCGCAAAGCTTATCGAAGGTTTTACGTTTACCATCGAAACAGTTTCCACAAAATCATCTTCTAATTCTCCGCCGTACAAACCGGGTAATCCCTTTTTAATTATCAGTTCAACCGTGCGGACATCCGAAAGATCGGTTTCTATTCTGAACTGATTTTCGTTTACGAAAAACTGCAGGCGCTTTTCCGGTTCGGTAGTTACATAATCTTTTAACTTACTTTCATCAACGGTTTGCGTAGTGGAAACTTCTATCCAGCCGGTGTTACCGTCGAAGCCGGATGAAACACCCGTAATGGCAAGCCGTGTAACCGGAGGCAGTGTGGCTTCGAATTTCCTGTCTTCAAACAAACCTTTTTTATTTAATATGGATTTCAATCCCTTCTTAACAACAATCGAAAATTTTTCCTCCTTATCCGGCTGTTTCATTTCACCGAAATTAATTGCAACAACTTCAGCTTCATCTTCGGTTACAATATTGAACCCTGGAACCGGCTCACCTTCTCTGCTTACTTTCAGATAATCTTTCAGTTCCTCCGGCTTGACAGGATAGTTGAAATGTATGTTTGCCTTTACGCTAAGCTTATAGTTTTGATGCGGAATGTTAGTCCAGAAAAAATCTACTTTGACTACATCAAAATCGGGAGTGTGGAATTCATACGTCTCGAAGTCGGGCGAGTACTTTGCATCGAACAAAACTTTTTCAGTGACTTTTGCAGAGTAACTTTGAATAGGTTCAAGAGGTGAATCGGGCGAGAAGACAAGCGTGCTGCCTGAAGTCCACTTGAACTTCCCATCTATTTCCGGACTAAACTCGACGAACTGCTCGTCGAGCCATTTATCCTGCACATCCGGCGGTGCAAGGTCTTCGGAAAATTCGATAACGAAGTTTGTTAATCGCCCTACTTCTCCTGCCGGCGAAAAATTTTCTATACGAACTGTGTTACCAGGTTCGCAGCTAACTGCAATAAGAAGAGTTAAAATTATTACACTAAGTTTTCTGATCGCGCCCATTAAATGCCTCCGATAATGATTGAAGTGAAATCGTGCTTGTAAAATATTTAATTCCGATGAAAGATAGTAGAAAAACCTTGAACAAGGTGAATAAAGGCGATATCATTTGCTAAAGTAATTCTTAACCGGGTAAGATTCAAAAAAAGTAAGCTGTTTCGGGGAGTATCCGGCTATATAAAAATTAATTTTTTATTTGATAATCAATTGCCATTAGTTTAGTTTTTTCTTATTCTTATAAAAAAGAATAGGAATTTATAAATGGATGAAATAAGAATCTCAGAAACTTTTCCCGTAAGCGCTAAGCGCCTGTTCGATGCATGGCTCGACAGTGACGAGCATTCGGCATTTACAGGAATGAAAGCCGATATCAAACCGCTGCAGGGAACACCGTTTGTTGTTGCCGACGGTTATATAAAAGGAAACAACGTTAAGCTGCAGCCGTACGGCAGAATTGTTCAGTCGTGGCGTGCATCCGATTTCCCCAAAAGCAGTCCTAACTCAACACTGGAAATATTGTTTGAAAAAGTGAGTGAAGGAACCAAGCTAACAATTATACACAACCATCTGCCAAAAGACCAGATAAAGGAATACGAGTCGGGCTGGAAGAAATACTACTTCAAGCCGATGAAAAAATATTTTAAGAAGAACAAGAAAAAATAAAAAAGGATTGATTATTCTTTCCGGTTAAATTTCACTCACTTAATTCTTCATTCCCATCAAAATATAACACGACTATATTAACGGGTAGGGTGAGCCGTTTGTCACGTTTCTTTTCTAAAATAAATACTATATTTATGGATTAATTATTTAACAGATTTCAAAAAAAAACATTTTTACGAATAATTAATTTAAACACCGGCAACGTTGCAAAATCATTGAAAAAGTTAATTTACATCTTAATTCTGTTAGCAGTTTCCTTTTTGTTGTGTTCCACTGCATCGGCACAGGACACAACCAAAAGTCTGGCATTTAAAAATAACAGACCGCCCAGGTACATACCATATTTCTATCGTCCCGATCTCGGTTACCAGATATGGCAGCAATTCAAGCTTATACAAAAGGCAAACGAAGGCGATCCGCTTGCACAGCACGAGCTCGGGCTTCGCTATTTGTTAGGCGAAGGCATGGCTGCCGATACGTTGAAAGCTATTTACTGGATAAAGAAAGCTGCCGATCAGAACTTACCTTCGGCGATGTACAATTACGGAATTTTACTCTATAACGGCTGGGGCGCCGAGTGGGATCCGTTTGCCGCATTCAAATATTTTAAGGAAGCTGCAAAAGCCGGAATGGTGCAGGCACAGTATATAGTCGGAATTCTTTATACCGATAACCTGTTGACCAAACGCGATTATAACCATGCTTACTACTGGCTTAAGAAATCGGCTAACGGTGAATATGAACCGGCTAAAGAAGTTATTGATAAGGTTAAGCCGGAAGTTGACTATGCGGTTATCGACTCGCTGGATAAGGAGTATGCATCCAACGAA
>JAJRSV010000206.1 GCA_024278655.1 Bacteroidota bacterium
AATCGACCCGGACAGAAAGATTGCCGACTTAAACGAAACGGAAGTCGCTGAAATAAGAGCGATAATGACTTCTGAAACGAAAGTTGAAGGAGCTTTACGCAGCGAAGTTCAGCAGAACATTAAGAGATTGATGGACATTGGCTGTTACCGCGGTTTGCGCCACAGAAGAGGTTTGCCGGCGCGCGGACAAAGAACCAAAACGAACTCGAGAACGAGAAAAGGTAAACGTAAAACTGTTGCCGGTAAAAAGAAAGTGCCGGGCAAGAAATAGTTAACAAACCAGGAGTAGTGAATTGGCTAAGACTGCAAGAAAAACAAAAAAGAAAGTTCATGTTGATGCAATTGGGATTGCCCATATAAAAGCATCATTTAATAATATTATTGTTACGATAACGGATATTTATGGTAACACTATTTCATGGTCTTCGGCGGGAAAGAACGGATTCAAAGGTTCCAGAAAAAACACTCCCTTTGCCTCCCAGGTTACAGCCGAATCAGCCGCTAAGGAAGCCCATGATTTAGGTCTTCGGAGAGTTGATGTGTTAATTAAAGGTCCCGGTGCGGGTCGTGAAGCTGCAATTCGTGCGCTTCATACTGCAGGGTTACAGTTAATGTCTATTAAAGACATTACACCTATACCGCATAACGGATGTAGACCACCTAAAAAGAGAAGAGTTTAATTAGGAGAGTTTGTAGATGGCAAGATATACCGGACCGAGCTGCAAATTATGCAGGCGAGAGCGTCAGAAATTATTTTTAAAAGGAAGCAAATGTCATTCGGAAAAATGTCCGCTTGAAAAGAAAAATTACGCTCCCGGTCATCACGGACTGAACCGCCGTTCGAAGTATTCGGAATACGGAGTTCAGCTTAGAGAAAAACAAAAAGTTAAAAGAACTTACGGTTTACTGGAAAATCAATTTAGAATTTATTTTGATAAAGCTAACCGGCAGAAAGGCGTTACCGGCGAAAACTTACTGAAACTTCTTGAAAGAAGATTAGACAACGTCGTTTATCGTTTAGGATTCGCTCCTTCGCGTAAATCCGCCCGGCAGCTTGTACTCCATAATCATTTTCTGGTTAACGGAAAGAATGTAAATATTCCTTCTTATCTGGTTGCTCCAGGCGACGTAATAAGCGTTCGCGATAACAGCAAAAAGTTAGATATTATCCACAATTCTTTACGAAGAACAAAAGATAATATGTACGGTTGGTTAACCGTAGATAAAGCGAATCTTTCGGGAACTTTTGAACAATTGCCCGAAAGAGAACAAATACCGCTTAACGCAAACGAACAGTTAATCGTTGAGCTTTATTCTAAATAATAATTAATTAAGAGGATTCTAAATGAGCTATCCGTTTATAAAATTACCAGACGGTGTAATATTAGAAGAAACTACAGCAACGACAACTTATGGGAAATTTACGGTTCAACCTTTAGAGAGAGGATTTGGTGTTACATTAGGTAATTAATTTAGAAGAGTGCTGCTTTCGTCTTTAACCGGAGCGGCAATTACTGCAGTTAAAATTGAAGGCGTTCTTCACGAATTTACTACAATCCCAGGCGTGGTGGAAGATATTACCGAGGTGATTCTCAACTTGAAAAAAGTCAGAATGAAAATTCTCGATAAGAAATCGGAGAAACTCGAATTATCTATCACCGGTCCCGGAGAAGTTACGGCTCAGAATTTGCAAGACGTTTGCGCCGATATTGAAATACTCAATCCGGAGCAGCATATTGCTTCGCTTAACGAAGGCGCTAAATTTAATATGGAAGTAAGATTCGGCGTTGGCAAGGGCTATGTGCCTTCCAACCAGCAGCAGATTACGGATCAGACAATCGGAATAATTCCGATCGATTCTATCTTCACTCCGATTAAAAACGTTAAATATTTTGTAGAGAATGTACGCATCGGCGAAAGCAACGAATACGAAAAATTAACTCTCGAAATAAATACTGACGGCACTATTTCTCCCGATGATGCGCTATCGAGCTGTGCGCAAATTCTTAAAGACCACGTTCAGCTATTCATTAATTTTGAAGTTGAGCAGGAAGAAGAGAAAGTGGAAAGCGTTGAGGATGCCGAAACCGAGCGTTTACGTAAAATTCTATTGACAAGTGTGGATGATCTTGAATTATCGGTAAGATCGCACAATTGTTTGAAAGCTGCAAACATCAAATCTCTCGGCGACTTGGTTCGCCGCGATGAATCCGAAATGTTGAAGTTCCGTAATTTCGGACGCAAATCTCTCTCCGAATTAAGCGAAATAGTTGATAATTACGGATTGGTATTCGGTATGGATGTTGACAGGTATATTAAAGATAAACCCGAAAAAAAATAATTTTAGTTAAGGTAGAAGAATGAGACATAGAGTTAAAGGCAGGAAATTAGGAAGAACGGCGGCTCATAGAGAGGCTACTTTGAGGTTGCTTGCAACCTCTCTTTTGCAGCATAAAAAAATTAAAACCACTGTATCTAAAGCTAAAGAGTTGAGATCGTATGTAGAACCTTTAATTACTAAGGCAAAAGTTGACAGCGTAGCAAATAGGAGACATATTTCCAGGTTCATAAAGGATAAAGAAATAGTTAAGGAATTATTCTCGGAAATTGTTGAAAAAATCGGCGACAGACCCGGCGGATATACGAGAGTTATTAAATTGGGTCAGCGCAGAGGAGACGCCGCTGAAATGGCTATTATCGAATTGGTGGATTACAGCGATGTGGCAGAAGATAAGCCGAAAAAGACTAAGAAAAAAGCTGAAGTAAAAGTTGAAGAACCGGAAATCCAAGACGCCGAAGTAATTGAAGAAACTACAGACGAAACTCCGGCTGATGAAACCGAAGTTGCTGTTGAAGAGGAAACTGCTGAAGAGGAGTCTGCTCCGGCTGAGGTGGAAACCGCTGAAGAAGAGCCTGCTGAAGCTGCTGCGGCAGAAGAGGAAACCGCTGCTGAAACAGCCGCTCCCGAAGTTGAAGCCGTTGAGGAAGAAGCTGAATCAACTGAAGAAGCATCTGCTGAAACCGAAGAAAAAGCTTCCGAAGATGAAGCATCTAAAGAAGATAACTCGGAAGAAGAAAAAAAATAAATTTTCCCTTGCTTGTTTATGAAAAAGAGTAACCGCATTTGCGGCTGCTCTTTTTTTTTTTTTGACCTTTTGTGAATGAAAACCGTTATACTTTCGTAAGTAGGGTTTCCTCAGAAAGTAAAAATTTTGGGCTAAAGCCCTCAAATTTCAGATTTATTTTCATCCCCCACCTTGAAAGGCGGGGAAAATAAGGTTTTTTTTAATTGCTCCGCCCTTCAGGGCGGAGTTTTGAAAAAGAAAACTTAGCGGGCTTCAGCCCAAATTTGTTAATTGCAAAGAAATGAGATATTATGCATAATATCTCTTGTATTTTATGAATGGCAAAATTGATGTAACTCCTTTAAATACAATATGTTAATAAGCTTTGAGGAAACCCTAAGTAACTAATATTTTAATAAATTTAATAATGAAGTTAAAATTCAATAGATAAAGGAAATTATGGCTGTCGTATATTTTGTGAAATCTTTCATGAAAATTCAGGATAAACCGAAGTTGAAGTTACCCGAGATTGTTCTCT
>JAJRSV010000207.1 GCA_024278655.1 Bacteroidota bacterium
AAGGACGGCAGCATCTATCAACTGTTTGATGAAAGTTACTGGGCATATCATATCGGGAAAGGTTCAACAATATATCATAACCAGAGGTCGATAGGAATTGAGATTGTAAACGAAGGACCGCTTACAAGAATTAACGGCGAATATTATTGGTTCGATGGAAGAGCAAGATATAATGGCAGAACAATTTACCTTGAGCCGTGGCGTAACGAATGCTGCTGGGCTGTTTACACTAAAGAGCAGGTGAGAGCGGTAATTGTGCTTTGCAAATTCTTAATGGTAAAGCATAACATCCCGGCGAATGTTATTACCGATTACCAATATAAAGAAGAATACCTGATGCATAGAGGAATTGCATCACATCATAATTTGAGACCGGATAAAACAGATATATCTCCGGCGTTTAACTTAAAAGATTTTGAGGAGAGAATACAATGTCAATCGAAATTAAAACCAAGAACTTTAGCATAAGGTTTGGTAAAATAGAAAGAGCAGAAGTCGAGCAAACGGTAAGGAACGCCAGTATAAAAATGCCGAAGAAAGATTACACTTACGCTCCGCTCCGCACGGCATTACTGCCGACACCTGCACAGCTCAGAAGCGCCGTCATTAATGTAAAGAACGATCCGCGCCAGATGATGGATATACTCCGCCGGCTGCCCGAAGCCGATCCGCATATCTTTTCGGTAGGCAACACACGGCAGCTTGCAATACTCGGCTATGAGTGGCAAATCGTTCCTGCAGAAGGTTTGAAAGATAACGAAGACGAGCAGCGTAAATGCGATGAGATGCAGAACCTTTTATATAAAACCAACTTCAAGGATTTTTTAACCGGTTTAACAAACGGAATTGTTTTCGGTCACGCTGTTATAAATCCTGTTTGGATGCTGGACTCAAACAATAAATATTTTCCTCAATTCGATCTGTTGGACGGAATTCACTTTGCAAAAAAAGACGGCAAAGTTAAGATGATACTGGATAAGAATGATAAAGACTTCCCGGTTACTTTGTCCGAGAGCAGTGCAATTGTGGGTAACAACGATCAGAATCAGGCGGCTGCAAGGTTAGCCGGTAACTACGGACTTGTTTGGTTAGACCTCGATGAAGATGCACTCATCATAATGAACAGCGTTCCTCCAATACTTAAAGGATGGCGTCGCGATTATCTCGGCGGATTGATGAGACCGGGACTTTATCTAACGCTGCTTAAATATTACAGCATCCTCGACTGGGCGAAGTTTAACGAGATGTTCGGTATGCCGCTGCGTGTCGGTAAGTTCGATCCTGTTTTAAGCAAAGATGATGCAATTGAAATTCTTAAAACCGCAGTACAGAATCTCGGAACAGATGCCGCTGCTATAATAGATAAGACTACTGAGATTGAATTCGTTTCTTCGAAAGGCGGAATAAGCCAGGGCAGGTTTACTTACGAAGGTTTTGCCGAATACATAGAGCGTAAACAATCGATGGCATTCATCGGGCAGAACTTAACTGCAGAGCAGACCGGCAAGTTCGGAAGCAACGCTCTTGCACAAACACAGAACCTGGTAAGAATGGATTATATGTGGGCAGACATCGAATCGATTCTGCCGCTTGTTAACAAGCTGATAAGAAAGCTTTACTTCTTTAACTACGGCACTCCGCCGAATAATACTTATCCTCAGTTCGAACTCTTTACTCAAGAGGTAAAGGATTTAGAAATGATGGGTGGAGTTGTGAGAGATTTAACAAGCTCCGGACTGCCGCTTAGTAAAACGTGGGCACATGAGTTCTTCGGAACGAAGCCGCCGGAGAATGAGGAAGATAGCTTTGGTGGTAATAATAATCCGTTTGGTGTAGCAGACTAATGAGTACAACCGAAGAAATAATTAAAGAAATTATCGGCAAATCTTTGCTGCTGAAGATAGGGCAGCGCTCAGTTGTAATTATAAAGAAGCGCGTTGCCGATGGAATCTTCCTGGAGGGCAGCACTCCGGGAGCAGAGAAGTACAGCACCAAACCGTTTGCTATGCCGATCGGTGCCATCAAAAAGAAAAAACTTATGATGGATATATTAAAAGGTAAACATACCGACGACACTCAATTAATTACATCTAAAAAAACGGGGCACCTTTGGGTTATAATTAAAAAAGGTTACCGCTGGCTCCGTGAACAGAGCGGCAAGAATTTCAATAAAGTTGACTTTACCTGGACAAGAGAATTTATGAGATCGCTGCAAGTGCTTAAAGTTAATAAAACTGAGGTCGAGATAGGGCATAGGGGCGAGCGAAACAAACAGCTTGCAAAATGGCACAACGTAATGGGTGCGGGCAAAAGTAAAAAGATAAGAAAGTATTTGGCATTAACCGATAAAGAGCTTCAACAAATAGCAGAGAAGTTATGAAGACTTACATACATCCCACAATCAATCTGCCTGCCGGGCAGGTAGTAGTTAAGTTTTATGATGATTTGCTTCCAACAGCATCAGAGAACACAGATAACATTATTGTTTCCATTGGAGATACAACGGAAGGATTTGACTTTGAACTTGGAGATTTAATTGTCGGTTCTTGTGAATTCGAGTTACACAACAAGAATAATTATGTGCTTGGTACATTATTAGCGAATAATACTTTAAGAATTTCAGTGACAATAGACAATAAATTATATTTTTATGGAGAGGTTGATTTTGAGACGATTGATCCGGGACGGGAAGATGATCCGGATATTAATTTTAAATATAGCAACATAAAATTCACTGCGAATAATACCTTAGCAATATTAAAAAGAGTAAAAGTAGAAAGCATAAAAAATAGATTAGTAATGTATGGTGCCGGTTCGGGGAGTGCTTATTATTATATACGGGATTTGTTCAGATCATTCGCTTACTGGGCAAAGCTTTATGATGGAAGCACAATGGCAGTAGAATATTTAATATCACGCAAGTGGCAATTTACCGATAGCGTACTCGGGCTGCAAAATAAAGACTTAAAAGATATGCTTATAGACAGATATTATTTTGATGTTGGCGAACATGAAAATAATTATGAAGAAAATGCCAATAACGCATTAGAAATGTTAGGACTGTTAGCTAAAGATTTTTTTCTTTGCTTCCAGATAAGATACGACGGCACAAACTTTTTATTAAGAGTTATTGAAAAAGATAACGGCACAACCGTAACGCTGCCGAGCATAAAAAAAGCGAAACCCAGTTTAAGATACTTAGTAAGATCATTGGCATTCCAATTAAAAAACATGCGGGAGGGAATGTCGACTGCCTCACTGATTTATAGTTATGAAAAATCATCTACATATATCGGTGACGATATAACAATTGATAATATTCACACAAATATTGAAAGAGATTATGTCGGCAAGACACAGCATAGTGGCACGCTTTCATCAACTCAATCGTTGTTAGAATTGGATGATGGGAGTATGTTCCCGAATAAAGGAGAAGCAATAATTTATAGTGGTAGTTCATCACAATTATTTTCCTTTGAAAAGAAAGCAGCAACAAAAACAACGGCTTATGGAACATTATCAGTAGTAGGGACGACTATGAACGTAGGGGGAACTTCGAATTTCCCTATAACAGGAGATGCATACATTTTACTACAACCTACAAAAACAACTTCCAGTGGAACATTATCAACTTCAGGATCAACTATAAATGTAGAAGATGCACACAGCTTCCCTATATCGGGCAATGCTTATATCAAATCAGGTGGCACAAAAAAACCTTTTAATTTTACAGGTAAAACAGCCACATCATTAACTGGATGTACAATAGATAGTGGGACTTTTGATTATGCTTCGGGCTCTCCGGTAATTCCTGCTGCTACAGAAAAAGCTTTTCACTATACAGGAAGAACAGCTACAACATTAACTGGATGTACAATAGAAGGGGGTACATTTAATTATGCTTCCAACTCTGCGGTTTTGCCTGTTGGTATAGACCCAATATCTTTCGATTTTTTGGTTGACTGCAAAATACCCATGGGCACTTTTTCTTATAACACAAATGATGTGGTCGAGCCAGATAAAGATGTTTATAAAACAAACTTACGGCTTTATCTTAAAGATAGCGATGGAACAGTTAAGATAGTAACCGGAGTTAAAAATCCCGGAGGTACTGTTTATACAAGTATGCACCAGGCATTTATTGAGGCTTACAAAAATATTTATTACAATTATGAAAACTGGTTTGAATTTACTGTTTACGGACTTGAAGCAAGCGGCGACCAGGATAAATTATTTCCCGGCTACCAGTTTACATACAACGGCAGCACTTACCTTATACACCAGGTAACCAAAAGCTTAATGAAGAATGAGAGCAAAGTGCTTGCGCTTAAGATCAGTTGAGTTTAATTAAACAGCTTGGAAAGAAGATATAGCAATGCAATAACTATAACCGCAATTACACCCAACGTAAACGAAGATTCGATTCTTTCTTTGTCATTCATGATTTTTATTTATGAATATATGTAGGGATTATTTCACCGGTTAAAATATAATATGATAATATTCTTGCGTTTAATATAGCTTCATTTGATGTAAAAGTATTACTATATAAACATTTCACGCTAAACTCATAGCTGTCTTCAATGGGAGTTCTTGTAACTGAATAACCATATTCAGGATAAGTAGATGTTGGGTTGTAAGT
>JAJRSV010000208.1 GCA_024278655.1 Bacteroidota bacterium
AATTGTCGTGTGTAACAATTCCTCTCGAAGTAAACCTCATCATAACAGCTATTAAAATCACTCCGATAATAACGTGTAATCCGTGCAGCCCCGTCATCACGTAGTACAAACCGAAGAAGAGAATATTGCCGGCTTTTTCGTTCATTAAAGTTTCGCTGCCGGGATAAATTCCATGATGAAATTTAGCCGACCATTCAAAATATTTGTTTACCATAAAGAACAGAGCGAGTAGAATGGTAAGGAACTGAAAAAACACCGAAAGGGTTCTTTTATTCCTCTGAATGGCAGTAATCGATAACGCCATTGTTAAACTGCTTGTAAGAAGAATAATCGTGTTAAAAGTTCCGACGATTGTATTAAGTTCTTTTGCAGCAAGATGAAATTCAGCGGGATGCACATACCTGTAAACCGAATAAACTAAAAACATACCGCCGAACAGAATAAGTTCGGTAAAAAGGAATAACCACATGCCCAGCCGTGCGCCTTCGTCGTCGCGGTGAACATGCGCTGCTGCATGAACCTGTGCTTCAGTACTCAAACTACCTCCTCTTTTTCTGCAGGAAGTTCATTATCTTTATATTGATATGGTCTTTCCGTAATCACGGGAATTTCCGTAAAGTTTTCGTGAATAGGCGGAGTTTCAATCTGCCATTCAAGTGTTTCGCCTCCCCAGATATTCTTTTCTGTAACAACCGGACCTTTTTTAAGCGATTTGATTAAGTTATAAATCATAATAATCAAACCTGTTATCAGTATCCACGAACCGATTGTTGAAACCAAATGGTACGGATGAAACTGAGGTAAATAATCGTAATATCTTCTCGGCATTCCCAACCAACCCATTATGAGCATCGGGAAGTAAAGAAAATTAAACCCGATGAACAAAAACCAGAATGCAACTTTAGCAAGTTTCCTGTTATACATTCTGCCGAACATTTTCGGGAACCAGTAATGCATTGCTGCAAACAGCGCAAAGCCGGTTCCTCCGAACATCACATAATGAAAATGCCCGACGATAAAAGACGTATCATGCACTTGAATATCGATTGCAATTACACCCTGCATAATTCCCGTTAACCCGCCGATTGAGAATAAGAAAATAAATGCGAGTATAAACAACATCGGCGTTGCAAGATCGATGGAACCTTTGTAAAGGGTTGCCGTCCAGTTGAACACTTTTATTGCACTCGGTATTGCAACAAGCATAGTCAATAACGAAAATACAAACTGACCCGTATCGCTCATACCTGCCGTGAACATATGATGCGCCCAAACCAGCGAACCGAAAAGTGCAATTGCCAGACTCGAAAAAGCTATAAACTTATAACCGAATATTGTACGGTGAGCAAACACGGGAATAATTTCGGAAACAACACCCATTGCAGGTAAAATCATAATATAAACCGCAGGGTGGGAATAAATCCAGAACAGATGCTGATACAGAACCGGGTCACCGCCAAGTGCAGGATCGAATATACCAACGTGCAAAACTCTTTCGATTACAACCAAAAGCAGCGTGATACCGATAATGGGAGTTGCAAGCACCTGAACCCATGCAGTTGCATAAAACGACCAGACCGATAATGGCATCTTGAACCACGTCATACCCGGTGCCCTTAAACGATGCACCGTTGTAACAAAATTAAGTCCGGTAAGTATTGAAGAAAACCCGAGAATAAAAGCCGCAAACAGCGAGAGTATTACATTCGTATTGGTTCTTACAGCGTAAGGAATATAAAACGTCCATCCGGTATCGGCAGGACCGCCGGGCATTACAATAGAAAGCAATGCAAGTGTTCCGCCGGCAATATAAAGATACCACGAAAACAGATTCAACCTCGGGAATGCAACATCCTTTGCACCAATTAAAATGGGTAAAAAGAAGTTGCCGAACACAGCGGGAATTCCCGGTATAATGAAAAGAAATATCATTATAACGCCGTGAAGCGTAAAGAACCTGTTATACGTATCGGCATCTACAATCGTTCTTCCCGGCGCTATTAATTCCAAACGCATCAAAAAGCCGAGTAAAGCGCCAACTACAAAAAAAGAAGAAATAACGGTTAAATAGAGAAGACCTATTCGTTTATGATCGGTTGAAAAAATCCAACCTTTCAAACCACTGTATTTTCCTTTGTACTCAAGGTAGCTCGGTTCGTGCCCATTTGTTTCAACTGAAACAGCATCGGTTGCCATAAAATTTTACCTCGTTTTTATAATTGCTTGCTTTGGTTTGAATTTAAATTTAATTAACAATAAAAATACTACGACTAACAACAGAATAATCACACCGAATATACGTGTGAAATTTAAAACGTAACCTTTCCCTTCAGGATCGTAACTGAAACAAAACTGCAACACTCTCGAAATTGTCGGCGTTACTTTTCCTTCGGATGCTTCGAGAACAGCCATTTTAAAATCGAAAGGAAGAATTCCGAATCCCTTGGAATTAGTATAGCCGGGAATAAGATATCTGCAAATCTTTCCATTCTTATCGAGAAATATAAAAGTACCCGAATGCCTGAACTCTTTACCTTCTCTTTTAAAATAAAACCCTGCCGCATCCGAAACTTTTCTTATACTTACGCTGTCGCCTGTTAAAAACTTCCAGGAACCTTCGGGAAAGTTTTTCTCAATCGCTTCGGTAAAAACTCTTTTCTTTTCGGCTGCATCTTCGGGTGTTTCGAACTGGTTCATGCTTATGGTTACAATTTTATAATCGTAACCCAAATCCAAATCGGTTTTGTTTACAACTTCTGCAAGCGAAAAAAGAAGCGGGCTGCAAATTCCCGGACATTTATAATAAACAAATGCAAGAACGGTTGTGTTATCAATTATATCGGCAAGAAGAACATCGTTACCTTCGGCATCTTTAAATGTAACATCGAGCGGGATGGTTTTACCCAACTGCTCTTCTATCCCGATTTCAATATGGTCTTCACCGGCAAAAGCAAACGGGACGAAAAAAATCAACAATAAAATATTTAACAGATGTTTCTTTAACATTTTATAATAATGAATTTAAATAATTATATAATTCGTTCCATTCGTCTGAGGACAGATTGAATACCTCGCCGTTAAAACCGTTCTGATTAACATTGCGCGTTATAAAAGAGATAAAATCATCCTCGCTTTGTTTCCACTCACCCGAATTTGTAAGTGCAGACATTGCCAATTGTAAATCGTCGGTTACTTCTTTCA
>JAJRSV010000209.1 GCA_024278655.1 Bacteroidota bacterium
TCATTTTCGAGTATCATCTTTTCAACTTCGTTTAAGCCGGAATCGTACCCGACCGGCACCGAACCCCTTTTAACAAACTTCAACCCGTTGTATTCGGGCGGGTTGTGGCTTGCGGTAATCATTACTCCTCCGTCGGCATCGAAGTAAGGTGTGGCAAAGTAAATCATTTCGGTACCGCAAAGTCCTATATCTATAGTATCGGCTCCGCTGTCGTTTAATCCTTTAATTAAAGCTTCCGAAAGTTCTTCCGATGATTTTCTTATATCGTGACCAACAACAACTGTTTTGGCACCAATCATTTTCGAATATGCTCTTCCGATTTTATAAGCCAGGTCAACATTCAGTTCCGAAGGCACCTTGCCTCTTATATCGTAAGCTTTAAAGCCGTTTATCTTGCTCATTATCAAACTCCGTTGTTTTCATTTGTTGAAAAATAATTCCTGTAATTCAAATAGTCTTTTATGTGGGATAAAACAGTAATATGTTTATAATCTGAAAAATCAGAATTGAAAAATAGTCATCCACCGGAACAGATAAAACTATTAAGGTGACATTTTTTTCAATGGACTTTTTAATATTAACTTTTTAGATTGCGACATCAAAAAACTGTGGAGAGAATTATCGAAACAACTGATACTGTTAAGTGGCACTTCGCTAAATGCAACAATTCTAAATGTAACTCAATATTTCTGGTGAACCCGGTAGAACACCCGGGCGAGCTTGGTTACATTTGTCCGGATTGCAGCGCAAAAACGACTACATCACACGTCGTTCAATGTTCGAGCTGCAAGACAATTCTAAACTTCGTGAGGGCTGCTCCCAATGAAGAAAAAGTTGTTTTCAATGTGCCCAAATGTTCTCATTGCATCGGCACCATTGAAGATGAATGGGAGATAGAGCCGTTATATCAACCGGACTCATACATTTAGGATTGTAACCTAAAAGAATTTATTTGCGAACCGGACGAACCCGAATTTCGTCAGGGGCGCATTAGTGCGTAAATTCCGAAGTGAATGATTAGTGATTTTCTCAGGCAATAGTTTGCTTTGTCGGGAATGTGCTTCGTTTATCCTTGCTTGATTAAGTCTGTATAATTCGGTTTTTACATATCTGAATTAATCCTGTAGTTGTTAAACCAATATTTTCAAATTAAGATAGAAGGTGATTTTAATATGAAAAAGTTTTTACTCGCTCTGATTATAGCATCCGGCTTTTTTTCAATAGCCGTTGCCCAGAGTACCGATAGCTGGTTAAACCTCGATACCGTTAAAGCAGGCAGGTTCGATACCGGCAAGATGTGGACCTTTGAATACCCGCCAATAGATTATTTTGAAGAAGAGTACCATTTTAAACCGGACAAGGAATGGTTCGATGATGTGCGCTTGTCTGCACTGCGCTTTGCATCGTACTGTACCGCTTCTTTCGTTTCGGCAGATGGACTCGTGATGACTAATCATCACTGTGCGAGAAGAAGTATATCGCAGGTAACCGAAGAGGGCGAAGACCTTCATAAAAACGGTTTTATTGCTCAAACCCTCGAGGATGAGAGACCCGTCCCCGGATTGTATGTCGACCAGCTTGTACTCATCAAAGATGTCACCGATGAAATTCAGGAAGCAATGGATGAAGGTAAAACCGAAGAGGAAAAGCTTTCGATAAAATCAAAAATGATAGATGAACTGGAAACAAGATACGAAGAAGAAACCGGTTTGATAGTTTCCGTTACTCCGTTATATCACGGAGGCAGGTACTCTTTATACGGTTATAAAAGATATAACGATGTGCGTTTGGTTTTTGCACCCGAAGAGCAGATGGGATTCTTCGGAGGAGACCCCGATAATTTTACTTATCCCCGCTACAATCTCGATTGTTCTTTCTTCCGCGTTTACGACGACAGCACAGGCGAGCCGTTAAAAGTGGAACATTATTTTGAATGGAGCGAAAACGGTGCTGAAGTTAACGAGCCGGTTTTCGTGGTAGGCAACCCGGGCAGAACCGACAGGTTAAGAACGGTTGCACAGCTTGAGTATAACAGGGATATCACTTATCCGCGAACGATTGAATTGCTTAAAGGATTGGCTGATATTTATTCTTCATTGCTCGAAAAACATCCCGAAAGAAAATTGGAATTGCAGGACAGAATTTTCAGTTTTCAAAACTCGATAAAAGCTTATACCGGAATGCTTAAAGGTTTGCGCGATCCGGTGCTGATGCAGAGGAAAAGAGACTTCGAAAAGAAATTCCGCCAGGCGGTTCAAAGCGACCCCGAATTAAACGAAAAGTACGGCGACCTTTGGGATAAGATTGCCGAAGTAAGAAATGAATTGCGTTCGATTTCGAACGAGAGATTTGCAATTAGCATGAACCGTTTTGTATCGCCGGTTTATTTTTCTATTGCGGAAGAAGTAGTTGAAATTGCAAACCAGCTTAAGCTGCCCGAAGATGAACGCGATGAATTATATGTAGGCGAAGAGCTTGAGAATACTATTAAGTCGCTTATTCCCGAAGACCTCGATACCGAAATGAATAACGAATTGCTGAAACAGAAAATCGAGGTGATGTATAAATACCTCGGCGAGGACAATGAGTTAGTGAAAAAGATGACCGGCGGAAAAAGAGGCGATGAAGCTGTTGAGTATATGCTTTCTCACTCTTACCTTACAAACTTAGATGATTTGAAAGAGTTAATTGACGAAGGACCCGATGCAATACTTAACAGCGATGACCCGTTCATCTATTTTGTGTTGAATACAAAAGACAGACGCGAAGAGCTGGATAAACGTGTTGAAGAACTAACCGATCTTGAAGAAACTTACAACGAAGAATTAGGCAGGGCACTGTTCGAGGTTTACGGAACTTCAATTCCGCCCGATGCCACATTTACTTTAAGAATTTCAGATGGTATTGTAAAAGGTTTTCCGTATAACGGAACCTATGCACAGCCATTTACAACCTTCTACGGATTGTACGACCGCTACTATTCTTTCGGAAAAGAGTTTCCCTGGAGCTTGCCGGAAAGATGGGCTGAACCACCGGCGGATCTGGATTTATCGACCAGGTTTAATTTTGTATCGACTAACGATATAATCGGCGGTAACTCGGGCAGTGCGGTTATAAATAAAAATGCACAGGTTGTCGGTCTCGCATTCGACGGAAATATACAGGGGCTTCCGGGTAACTTCATCTTCAGAACCGAAGAAAACAGAACCGTAAGTGTTCATTCCGAAGGTATGCTGCAGTCAATACGCAAGGTTTACAAGCTTAACCGTCTTGCCGACGAGCTTGAGACCGGGCATATTTCAAAATAAAATATTTTTCCTTTTAGTTGAAAGCCGCCTTTGTGCGGCTTTTTTTTCTTTAAATTGAACCTGCATTTTGTCTGCAAATTGCAACGGCTGCAAGTTTCTCTTTTAAGTTCAATTAAGTATCTTTTCGTTATTATTAACTTAAATTTTAAATTACCAAATCGAATAACAAACATTACCCGGAGTAACAATATGCGAAAAATTATTCATCTGTTTCTTTTAACTATTTTGCTTTTACCGTTTATACAGGTAACTGCTCAGGAAGACGGATTTTCTTCCTACGATATTTTAAGGACGAAGTATGTTCTTGAAACTGCGGTTTCACCCGACGGAAATTTTATTGCTTACACAGTTCACGTGCCCCGTCCTTTAACCGATGATGCGGGTGCCGATTACAAGTACTTATTCGTTTATGATGTAAACACTGCATCATCTTACGGACTGCTTGCCGATAAGGTTAGTATTTCCTCTATCGGCTGGACTCCCGATTCGAAGCTAATTACTTTTCGTGCAAAGCTGAATGAAGATAAAACAATTCAGGTTTATGTAATATCTCCCGAAGGTGGAGACCCGGTTAAGTTAACAGACTTTTCGGAATCGGTTTTGCAATATCGGTTTAGTCCCAACGGAGTTGATCTTGCATTCGTTTCACTTTCACCGAAGGATCCTGTAAAAGAAGAGTTAAAGGAAAGAGGTTTTGATGCGGAGATTTACGAAGAAGAATACCGTGACAGAAATCTTTACGTGTGGAATATTAAATCGCAATCGCCTGCACCGAGGCAGCTTACAAAAGGTGTTTCGGTTTTCGATTTTCGCTGGAGTCCCGACGGAAAACAGATAGCGGCGTTCATTGCAGAAAAAAATCTTATCGATTACTCGTATATGTTCAAGGATGTTTATATAATCGATTTGGCAACCGGCGAAAAGAAACTTCAGTTGGATGTGCCCGGCAAGCTCGATTATATGGCGTGGAGCCCGGACGGCAGGCATCTTGCATTGATTGCCGCATCGAACATAAACGATGCTGTTGCAGGCAGCTTGTTCATTACGGAAGTTCCGAACAGCAAAAGCTTTGATGAGTTGCGTAACTATGCCGAAGGTTTTGAAGGTTCGATAAAAAGAGTTGACTGGAAAGATAATAACACCGTTCTTTTCCTTGCCGAAGAAGGTGTTGATATTACACTAAGCCAGCAGGGAATTGATGACGCTGAAAGAGAACTCCTGATAAAACCGGGTAAAGTTGTATTTCACAACTTCAGTCTCGAAGGAGACCTGATTGCTTTTGCAGGCAATACCTGGCAGCATCCTTCGGAGTTATATGCCTTCACTTTAGTCGATCAGAAACTTTCGAAACTTACGGATATGAATCCCTGGCTTTCCGGTATTAAGCTGGGTAAGCAGGAAGCAATTTCGTACAGCGCAAGGGACGGATTGGAAATACAGGGCGTTCTTATTTATCCTGTTGATTACAAAGAGGGAGAACGTTACCCGCTTATCTGTATGATTCACGGCGGTCCGGAAGCAGCAATGCAAAACGGATGGCAAACCTATTACAGCCGATGGGGACAAATTGCCACAGCAAAAGGTTTCTTCGTGTTTATGCCAAACTACAGGGCAAGCTCCGGAAGAGGAGTTGATTTTGTTATGAAAGGGTTCGGCGATACCGGCGGCGCAGAGTTTACCGATGTACTCGACGGAATCGATTATCTTGTCGATAAAGGATTGGTAGATAAAAACCGTGTGGGAATCGGCGGAGGTTCTTACGGCGGATTCTTTGCGGCTTACGGTGCTTCGCGTTACTCCGATTATTTCGCCGCTTCGGTTATGTTCGTCGGTATAAGCGATCACTATTCGAAAAGATATACTACCGACATTCCGTTCGAATCTTATTACGTTCACTGGGGATTCTGGGCTGAAGAGAAGATGGATTTCGTCCGCGAAAGAAGTCCGATTACTTATGCATCAAACTGTAAAACTCCTCTGCTAATTTTAGGCGGCAAGGATGATCCGCGTGTTCATCCTTCGCAGAGTCTGGAGATGTACAGAGCGGTTACGCTGCACGGCAAAGCTCCGGTAAGACTGGTAAGATATCCGGGCGAAAAGCATGGCAACAGGAAAAACACCTCGCGCCTCGATTACGCTTTAAGAACAATGCGCTGGTTCGAATACTATCTTAAGGGAGATAACCCAAAAGATAAAATGCCGGATAAATATCTCGAAATAGAAAACCGATAGTATTCCGAAGAACATATAATTTATTTAAAAGCCGCAGACAGAAAAATGCCTGCGGCTTTTTTATATCGTGTAATTAAAATAAAAATGAAAGGATGAATAATTAGCAAGAGTATTGTTAAAAGTTATTCCGTATTCAACACCTGCACCGATACGGAAACCGCTTAAGTTAAACCCGCGCAAATCCCATCCTCCCGAAACCGAAAGCACAACCCCGTAACTCCACAAATCCGTTGTACTAAAAGTGCGGTCGTTAAGCGCAAGAAAACCGATACCTTCTTCTAAAAAAATATTCTTCTCAAAGTATTGTGTAGTAATGCCTTTGAAAGTAAATCCCTGCATATACGGATAGTAAGGTTTTTTCGTATTCGGAAGAACAGCATCGAAATCCTTCGCATAAATGTAGCTCAATCTTGGTGTAACTTCCAGGAAAAGAGCGGTATTGGTTTCTATAAAAACCGATGCTGTAAATGCAGCGAGCGAAGGTGATTCGCCTTTTATGGTTCCGCCGCCGATAAAACCGCCGGCACCAACACGTAGTTGAGCCGCTGAAGTTGAAAAGAAAATCAAAAAGAAAGCAATTATAAATACTGCTTTAATTGGTATAGAATAATTTTTCATATATTTTCTGAAATTGATTATTACGAATTTATTTTTTACTAATTAAAGATAAAGGTAAAAAATGAAGCATACACTATATATTTATAAAGCTGTTGTTACTTCGGTTTACGATGGTGATACCTGCACGGTTGATATAGACCTCGGTTTGCATACCTGGGTACGAGGGGAAAAGATTCGTCTAAGCCGAATTAATGCTCCCGAGTTAAGAGGCAGTGAAAGACCGGAAGGATTGAAATCGCGGGACTTTTTGAGAGAGCAGATTTTGGGCAAGGAAATAATCATCGAAACAATTAAAGATAAAAAAGGAAAGTACGGAAGATACCTTGGAGAAATATGGATTAAGAACGAAAAGGGAAAAGATATTAACATCAACGATTTATTAGTCACAAAAGGATTTGCAGTTTACAAAGAGTACTAATCACACGCGCATCAGCGGCTGTTGGGTTGCCGCTAATGCATAAAGAAAAATTAAAAATGAAACGGAGATAAAATGAACAAAAAATCAGAGATAAAAATATTTGTTGAGTTAGACGAAAAAAAGATGCCTGTAAAAATCGAGTGGGAAGCAGCCGATGCAGAATTTAAAGGAACAAAGCCGGCAAAAACACTTATGCTTTCACTCTGGGATGAGAAAGAGAATGTAACTTTAGGCATAGACCTGTGGATAAAAGAAATGACAGTAGCAGAAATGAATATACATTTTCATCAGATATTATTTAAGATGGCAGATACATTTGAGCGGGCTACCCGCAACACCGAAGTAGCGGCAATGATACGGGATTTCAGCAGTGAGTTTGCTGAGAAGGTGGAGTTGAAGAAAGATGATAAGAAATAAATTCTTAAAGTTAAATAATCTAATACGACACTCCGGATTTCTAAGACAATCCTGTTCTCAGCCAATGGATATTTTCAGGTGCTTTCCTAAACCGATTTCAATTAATTTTTGATATGTGGAAAGCTGAATATCACTTTTCCCTCTTTCTATTCTGGATATGTAGCTCTTTTTCGTTCCCGTTTTTCTGGCAAGTTCTTCCTGGGTGATTTTCGCTTCTTTACGGGCTTCTTTCAGCATAACCCCAAGTCTGAAAGCTAATGACTCGCTTTCATATTTATCTCGTGCCGGCGTTCCTTTTTTGCCGTATTTATTGGTCAGTAGTTCTTCGAAATTAGTCACATTATTCATTTTATTCTTCTTTGTATTTATCAATTAAGTACTCCTTTTTTAATTTTTCAGCTAATCTTATTTCTTTAATTGGTGTCTTTTGTGTTTTTTTCAAAAAGCAGTTTGTTAAAACAACTATTTGTTCTTTATCAAAAAAACAAAGAATGCGAATATTCTTAAAAGTAGTAATAACACGTATTTCATAAATGCCATCAGTATTTCTTAAATATTTAAAGAACTTTTGTGGTATCTGCCTTTCATATCTGATTAAATCAAGAACAAATTCAATTTTCTTTTGAACCTTTTCATTTTGTTTTTTGTAAAACTTAATGAAATTATCGCGATATATTATTATCTCACGAACCACATATAAAAGTTAACTAATTAGTTAACAACTTGCAAGATAAAAAAGGTTCCAAATTAGAAGTAGGATTGTGGTGGATAAAGAAAATACTATTATATACTGAATTTGGCAGACACATTCAAACGAGCTACCCGCAACACCGAAGTTGCGGCAATGATACGGGATTTCAGCAGTGAGTTTGCTGAGAAGGTGGAGTTGAAGAAAACCGATTAAAATAAATTACATACATATTTAACTTTCATAAAACACAACTCCAACCCGCTTAATATGTTCAATTAAATTGTTGTTTTCAATAAGATTAAATATGGAAAGATCAATGGTATAAGGCAGAAGTAAATCGTCTAATTCGGATTCTATTTTATGCAGTAGCTTAAGATCGATATCTTTACCAATCAAAGTTAAATCGATATCCGAACCATTCTGAAAGCTGCCCTTCGCTCTTGAACCGTACAGTATAACCTTTTCAACCTGCGGGTAATTTGCAAATATATTCTTAATCTTATCAATGGTATCTTCACTTAATCCGTAAGGCATAAAACTATTCAGATTTCAGTTTCAAATCGTTTAATTTATTAATCAGCTTTTCAAATTCAGAGTAATAATTATCAATTATGGCTTTAGCAATTTCATTAGCTGTTTCTTCGTTGTATGTATGCGAAGTGTTATTACGGCTTTGAATCATATCCATCCATATTTCACCTTTTTCTATAAGTCCGTACTTAAAAGCTTCGGGGGTAACATCTTTTGAACCGTAGATCTCTTTATTTCTTTTTTCGTGCAGAAAATCCTTCATCGTTTTCCAAGCCAGTTCATGGGTATATTCAAATGCCTGAATTAAACCCTGCTTTTCTAAATCCGAAAGTTCTCTTTCTTTTGCTAATTCAACAGCATTTTTTAATTGCTGAAATGCTTTCGTGTAATTATCAAAGCGTTGTATCCATCTTATGTCTTTATTTTCCATAATAATAACCGTTTATTAGATTGAAATTTTTAGCCGGGATTTGAATATTACATAAAATAAACCTTATACACTTTACTATAAATTATCTATTATAGTACAATTAGGCAAAAGATTGTATATAAATTAATGAAAACCGTATTAACTCATTAGAAATGTCAGTGATTAATTTATGAAGCAGTAATTTTCTGTGAATGTTAAGTTTATAGCATTGAGAGAAGATACATCTTTTAAACTTTTTGAGAAGAAGCTACTTACTTCTCTCCTATCCCATAGTTATCAACTGCGGGTTCTCCCGAGATATGATTTTCACAGCGGTAAATAACTTCGCAATTTTTTAATTGCCTGCAAATATCATCCACCTGTCCGAATGCATAATTACAGGTTCCGATTACCTCTCCTTTTGAGTTGTAAACTTTACTTGCTGCATCGTATGCATTTATTCCGGCAATGTATACGGTTTCGCCTTTGTATTCGCATTCGCTTATCTTGCCGTTCTCATATAAGTTGTATAATTCCGTCAGCACAGGGGACTCCTCAACTACTTCTTTATTGCATCCCGAAAAAAGGAATACAGTTGTAACGAGTAATAAAATTCCAGGCATAAAATATTTCATTGAAAACCCAATCACAATTTTGTTGACAATATTATTCAATCGGTTGGCAAAAATATAAACAAATATTCTGTTACTTTTTGCGGCATGTAAATTTTAATATTATAACAAAGATTTAACTATATGTTTTTTTCATATAATTAAAAGATTGCCGGATTAACTTTTCTAAAAGATTAATGTTAACATCATCTAACCGCTTAACGTACAGACAGGATTTACCGGTTTTATATTTACTGAGCTTGCTTATCAATTCTTCGTGCTTGTCGAATCCTGTCATTATGTAAATCGATATATTTTGCTTTCGCGGATAGAATCCGGTTATAAACCAATCTCCTTCGCGACCGCTTTCATATTTATAATGATAAGCTCCAAAACCTACGATGCTGTCACCCCATATCACCGGTTCGGTTTTGTTTTTAACTCTGCCATGATTATTCAAATATTTTATGTTGTGTGTGTTAAAAACAAATTATCGAATATTAAATAAATTGACAATCGAAAAGATTATTTATTCAACCATCCGGAATATAGTTCGGGTCGTCTGTCTCTTAAGAACAGTTTTCTGGCGTGGGATGATTTGACTTTTTCCAAATCAACATCGCAGTATAAAATTTCTTCGGTTCCTTCGCCTGCCCTTACAATCACGTAGCCGCCTGGATCGCAGACAAAAGATTCGCCGGCAAATGTTAAACATTCTTCATCACCGACTCTGTTACAAAGCGCGGTAAAGTATCCGTTCTGAAACGAAGCTACTCTTAACTCGGCTTCGTACAATCCTTCCGGCCATTCGCCAACTGCACCTGCCTGCGGAATGAAAACAACTTCCGCTCCGTTCAAAGCGAGTGCACGCATATATTCGGGATAGTGCCTGTCGTAACAAATTGCCACACCGATTTTTCCGAACTTTGTATCGTAAACCGGTGCACCCGTATTGCCCGGAGTGTAGTAACCTTTTTCGTGGAAGCATGCATAATCGGTTATGTGAATCATTCTGGTTACTCCGAGTATCTTTCCGTCACTGTCGATAACAGGTGATGAGTCGTAAGTATTATCACCTTCTCTTTCGTACAAGTTAAGTATGATTACTACGCCAAGTTCTTTTGCCAACCTTGTGAACTTTTCTGTGGTTGGTCCCGGAATTGTTTCGGCAAGTTCGTTTTTGTTTTCCGCTGCGGGTTTTTGCGGATAAAAAGGAGTGAAAGCAAGTTCGGCAAAGCAGATTACGTTGGCTCCATTTTGGGCGGCTTCACGAACCGACTTAACACCCTTGTTTATGTTTACTGTTACGTCTTTGGAAGATTTTTGTTGTATTAATGCAAGTTTCATTTTGATCCCATTTAAGTTAACGATTTTCTTAACCCCTCTGTGTCTCCCCTTTACAAAAGGGGAGATTAAGAGGGGCTCCGGTTTTCTTTGTATTTTTGCAGTTCACGAACGCGCATTTTTATTTTTTCTAAAACCATATCCAAATCCCGATATATTTCATCATTAGTAAATCTTAAAAATGTAATATTAAAGCCCTCTAAGTACTCCTGCCTTTCTTTAGCATACTCAATTACCTCAATACTGCTGAAATGTGATGGACCGTCAACTTCAATTGCAAGTTTTAAACGCGGACAATAAAAATCTATAACATAATGATCAACACTATACTGTCGTAAAAATCTTTCGTTGTATATTTGCCTCTTTCTAATATAAAGCCAGAGTAATTTTTCTGCTGTTGTAGCATTATTTCTTAATGAACGACGGGTATTTTGCTTTTCCTTTCTATTAAAGTGTTCTGTCATATTCCTTTCTCCACCTTTTATGCTTACCTTTTTTAATTATGGAGCATTTAATTCTAAATTTTACAAAAGCAATTTAAGTGCATTTTTATTTTCAATTACAATCACAACAGTTGCTGTTTTATGTAACTTATATATCCTTATTGTATTGCGTTAATAGTATTGAGTACTCTTTCCTGAATAGCAGGCAAATACTTTTTCATAGTATCTTCATTTGAATTTGTTAAAAAGATAATGAACATATTCTTTTCCGGATCAATCCAGATTGATGAACCGTTATCTGAATTAAACCCGTAAGAAGTTTTTGATAATGAATTTGAAATATGTGTTTCGGAAATAAAAGTTTCCCAGCCAAGCGAAGCATAACTATCAGGAAGCTGCGGAACGGTGCAGCTTTCCACTATCGATGCACTCAACAACTGCGTGCCGTTGTAGTAACCTTTTTGCAGAAGCATCTGTGAGAACAGCGAAAGGTCGGTAGCATTCGAATACAAACCCGTAAAGCCGGTTACGCTCTTCAATATTGCATTTATAGCTTCTTCCTGCGAAATAAAAACTCCGTAATCAAACTCTTTATTTAAAAGTGCCTGACCGTTACTCTTATTATAAACAGTATATTTCATTCCAACCGGCGAAAAAAGTTTTTGGTTTAAATAATTATCCAGACTCATTCCGCTTACTTTTTCAATCACAGCCTGTAAAACAATATCGTTCAGAATGCTGTGTTCCACTCTGCTTCCCGGTTTATACTTCAGCGCGGAGCTGCTAATTGTAGCAAGTAAATTGCTTTTATCCCAGTTGATATTTAATGAATCGACATTGCTGTCCAGACCGGAATTATGAAGCAATAAATTTTTAATTGTAATTTCATTTTTATCTTCTGTATTAAAGCCGGGAATGAATTCACTTACTTTATCATCAAGTGAAAGTAATCCTTCATCCATCAAAAGCATTGCTGCCGATGTTAATGCAACCGGTTCAGTCATCGAACCGAGATTAAACAACGAGTTAACGCTTATTGATTTCGTTTCACTTTTGCCGTACGCTTTTTGAAAAACAACTTTTCTGTTTACACCTATGCTAACAACTGCATCGGATATTATCTGCTGCTTTATCAGGTTGTTAACTAACTCATTCACCTTCGAAAAATCATAGCCCGCCGAAGTATCGTAAATCAATTTGGTAAATAATGTTTTGTTGAGTTCAATGCCGCTGCCGATAACATACTTTGTTCCGGGAATTGAGACTGGAAGCTTGCCTTTAATATCAATTTCACCAAGCAATGCTTTAAGCGCTGCTTTTTGCGAGACGTTTGCATAACTGTAAGCATTCAGGTAAGTTCTTGCCGTAGGCAACTGAGAAATAAGATAAGGATTTTTAAGACTGATAATAACAACAGGAGCCCGCTGTTTAATTATTTTCTTAATAAAACTTATCTGTTCCTTCCGTAACTTCTCATTTCCGTTGTTCAGACTAACCTCAAGAAAAACAGGAAGTAAAATCAAATCGCTGTTCTTTATTGACGCGATAATTTTTTTATAGCCGCGCTTTTTTGTTTTGCGGGTTACAAGATAGGTTTCAACGTTTCCCAATCTTCTTATAAGCATATCCTGAAAAACTGTTGCCGTTTCGTTTCCGGCGCCGTCGGTTACGGTTACACAAGTGATGTTTTTATACTTTGCCGGGTCAAAAGGAAGAACGCCCGCATCGTTTTTCAGCAGCGTAACCGACTCATCAGCTATGAGCTGTGCCAATTGTTTGTGCGGTAGTTTATTCAACAAATCTATTATTGCTTCCGCATCAACATCAGCCGGACGGTTTATCTTCAGCCATCTTTTTGCAGCAAGAATTTTCCTTACGCTTCTGTTTATTCTCTCTTCTGTTATTTCATTACTCAATACGGCATTGTAAATTGTGTTTAAGGCAAGCAGCGGATCGGGAGGCATAAGGATAATATCATTTCCGGCTTTAACGGCTGAAACAGTTGCTTCCTCTTCGCCGTAATATTTGTTGATGGCTTCCATGTTCATTGCATCGGTAACTATAAGCCCGTCGAATCCTAATTCGTTCTGCAATAAATTCGTAACGATTTTCTTCGATAAAGTCGCCGGCAAAGTATCGAGAGCCGGAATAAGTAAATGCCCGATCATAATTGATTGAACACCGGCGTCAATTGCATTTATAAAGGGGTACAATTCGTTATCGAAAAGATACGACCTGTCTCCTTTAATCATCGGAAGCTCGGTGTGTGAATCGGTTTCGGTATTGCCGTGACCCGGAAAGTGCTTTGCGGTTGCAATCACTCTTCCATGTTTTGAACCGAGTATGAATGCAGATGCAAATTCGGAAACGGTATATTTGCTTTCGGAAAAAGAACGGACGTTTATTACCGGGTTAAGTTCGTTGTTGTTTATATCTGCAACAGGAGCAAAGTTTTGATAAACGCCGATTAGTCTGCTTTCCTGCGCTATGGCTTTTCCCATCTCGTAAGCATAGTTTGAATTTAAAGTTGCACCGAGTGACATTGCATGCGGGAATTCAAGTGCATCGTCTATTCGTGTTCCCAAACCTCTTTCGTAATCGGATGCAATTAGCAGCGGGATATCCGAAAGCGTTTGCAACTTGCTTATAAATTCAATTTCTTCTTTCAGCTCCCCCTGGAACATTATAAGCCCGCCGATTTTATAGTCGCGTACGAGTGCAACCGTGCTGTCGTAATCAACCGATGATGTATCCATATAGCTCCGGTAAACAGGAGCCATTATCATCTGTGCACACTTTTCGTAAAGTGTCATCGAAGAAAGTTTTCCCTCTATCCAGTCTTTATCATCATCTGTAAGTTGGAAAACGGATGGGTAATTATCATCTTTAATTGTTGATGTACTTCTGCTGCCGGAATTCTTTCCTAATGTTGTAAGAAAGAAAACCACAGCAAAGATTATTATCAAACGATATGAATAGCTGCGAAGTTTCAAAGCCCTCAAAAAAAATAAAAATGAAATAGTGTGTGCTAATATAAAGGTTGTTAATCAATTGCCCGAGTAACAGCTTTATAGGTCATCGAACAAATCATTATTTAGAAAGATTTATCTGAAGTTCAGTAACTGTTTTCTTTCTTTATGCAGAGTTTGAACATCGATTCTAAAAGTAAACGGTGATTCCGAACCTTATATTATTGGCGGATAATTTTAAATAATCTTCTTCTACTTTGTTAATAACAGCTCCTATTTCCTCTTTGCTGTTAAAGGTTCTATAATAAAATTTCATTCCGTATTCAGCCGATAAACTCATATATTTATGGAACCACCATTCAACACCCAAAAGGACATCTAAGCCAAGAATATAATAATCGGTAGTTTTCCTGGCGCCTTCTTCGTTAACTAAATTATTGGGTTTTGTTTCTGTAGTAGATGTTTGATATGAAAAGGAAGGACCGCCTCCGGCGAAAAATGAAATGTCGTCAGTTCCTCTAAGATAACGGATGTATTGAGTATTTAAGGTAAATCCGAAACTGTTTCTTTCTCTTTCTAATGTAACAAAATTTGTTGTGTCAATTCTATTAGTACCCGATTCAGCATCCGAATTATCAGCTATTAACGAAAAACCCAATCTTATTGCGTCTCGCTTGCTAAAATGGTATTTGCCCGAAAGTATTGCTCCCTGAAAATCGGATAAGCTGAAGTTTTCGGTTATTTGAAACTGCAAAGCAAACTTACCGTCAAGGGAATCGAGATAAGAAGTGCTTTGTGCAAAGCCGGTTGTTGAAATCATTAATGTAATTAAAATGAATGAGTAAAAGAGCTTAGAAGTTAACCGGAGTAACATAATCCCTCCATTTAAATTATTGAATTACTCTCTTAAAAATACTTAAAAATAAAAATCTTAATGATAATATTCTTAAGTGTTAATTTGATTAAAATGTAATTACTCCAATGCGTTAATAACTGCATCGTGTAAAGCCGGACGAACTTTGTAAAGCTTTTTGTTTTCCCGTGTGGGATAAACCCTGTTGGTTAAAAAGACCACGAATAATTTTCTTATCGGGTCAACCCAAACGGAAGTCCCTGTAAAACCTGTGTGCCCGAAAGATGAAATATCGAACAAATCTCCTGCCGTTGAATTCACTTCCGATTTTGTATCCCATCCCAGTGCTCTTGTGCTGCTGTTTGAATATCTTGTTGTAAAAAGTTTTACTGTTTCCTGTTTGATGAACTGCTTACCGTTAATCTTACCTTTGTTCAAAAGCATTTGTAAAAGTTT
The DNA here is from genome assembly GCA_024278655.1 of Bacteroidota bacterium. Classification (GTDB taxonomy): domain Bacteria; phylum Bacteroidota; class Ignavibacteria; order Ignavibacteriales; family Ignavibacteriaceae; genus BMS3ABIN03. The sequence goes on from JAJRSV010000209.1 coordinate 15,301, forward strand.
GCTTATATCTTCCGCCGTTGAAAACAATCCTGCGTGACCTGCAACTCCGCCTAACAATGCGGCAGTTTCATCGTGCACTTTTCCCCAGACTAATGTATGCCGCCAGTAATTATCAATTTCAGTCGGTGCAATTCTGTATTTAAGCGAATCGGGCGGATTGAAAAATGTTGAGTTCATTCCTAACGGTTCAAAAATTTCTTCTTCACAAAACTCATCGAATTTTTTACCCGTAACCTTTTCAATAACTTTTGCCAATGTTATCATTCCCAAATCGGAATAAACAGTTTTGTTGCCTGTTTTGTAGTTTAATTGTGTTGCGTAAATATCTTTATATACTTCATCAGCAGAGGAGTATTTTTTGTAGAACCTTTTAAATGCAGGCAGTCCGCTGTTATGAAGAAGGAGATTTTTAATAGTTACGTTCTCTTTACCGTTTTGTGCAAACTCCGGAATGTATTTTGCAACGGGGTCATCGAGTGAAAATAATTTCCTGTCGTAGCAAATCATTGCGGCGGTTGTTGTGGCTATTACTTTTGTTAACGATGCAAGATCGTAAATTGTGTTTGTTGTAACAATTGCTGATGTATCGTCATAAGTTAAATGCCCGAATGCTTTTTCATATACTATCTTTCCTTTATGCGAAACCAAAACCACTGCTCCGGGGAATGCGCCGTCTTCAATTGCAGATTGAATTATTTCATCAACCTGACTGAAGTTGTATTCACTTTGCTTTTCGTCGTTACTTTGGCAGGAAACATTAATTCCGATTAATGTAATTAAAAGAAAGGTTATAAATTTGATAGTTGAACTAAACATTCGCCGTTTCTTTTTTCTTTCCGAATTCTGCATCCAAAGGAATAAATTTAGTAATTACAAAAGAAGGAATTGTGGAGATTAAAACAAGTATAAAAAAGAGTTTATAGCCGACTGTATCTTCCAGCCAGCCGCTTATCATTCCGGGAATCATATTACCCAATGCCATAAACGCCGTTGCGATAGCGTAGTGTGTGGTTTTAAACTTGCCTTCGGAGATGTAAATTAAATAAAGAAGAAAAGCTGCAAATCCGAAACCGTAACCGAACTGCTCGATTGCAATACAGGCATTGATAAGATACAGGTTCGAGGTTTGTGTGTATGCAAGAAAAATGTAAACCACATCGGGCAGGTTTATTGCAATCAGCATCCACCAAATCCAGAACTTCAAACCTTGCTTTGCAACTGCAAACCCTCCTAAAATTCCTCCGAGTGCCAATGCAATCCATCCTATCGTTCCGTAAATAAAACCGACTTCGGAAGTTGACAGCGCTAACCCGCCTTTGTCGTATCCATCGAGCAGGAAAGGTGTTGCAAGCTTCGATATCTGTCCTTCGCCCAATCTGTATAAAAGTATAAACCCAATGATGATTAATATTTTATCGCGCTTAAAGAATATGACGAATGTTTTAAAATAATCCGCAAAGAATTTTTTAAAATCTTCTTTTCGCTCGGCATCCTGCTTCGGACGGGGAAGTATAAAAAGATGATAGATAAAGAAGACGAGAAACAACCCGGCAAGAATGAAAAAGGTAATCATCCATGCGTAAGGAATATTGCCTGTCGTCTCTTCGAGATGTCCGGCATAAATAACTAACAATCCCTGTCCGCCTATAAAAGCTAAACGGTAAGCAAGCGTGCGCACACCCACAAACCATGCCTGCTGGTGGTCGTCGAGTGCAATCATATAAAAACCATCGGCGGCAATATCGTGCGTGGCGGAACTGAAAGCCATCAGCCAGAAAAAAGCGAGTGTGTACTTGAAAAAATTATCTGCAGGAACCGTAAATGCAACACCCGCAAGTCCTGCACCTATCAGGAATTGCATCAGCAGAATCCACGAGCGTTTTGTTTTCAGCAGATCGACAACCGGACTCCACAACGGTTTGATTATCCAGGGTAGGTAAAGCCAGCTTGTGTAGAGTGCAATGTCGGTGTTCGAAATATCGAGCCGTTTATACATTATCACCGATACGGTCATCACCATTACATAAGGCAGTCCTTCTGCAACATACAACGAAGGAACCCAAAGCCAGGGATTGCGCTTCTGCTTTTTAATCATTCAACATTTCCTTTGCTAAAAGCACGGCTCCTTCAACCGGCGGGTATAAAGGTGTTACAATTTTCACATTTGGAAGTGATGAGTGGATTTTTTCTTCGAGCATTTTTGAATAAACATTTTCGTTTGCAATAAGTCCGCCCGTAAATGACAGCTTAAGATTTTCAGCATTCATTTTTTCTGCAATAGTTTTTATTTTCAGCAGCATCTCATCCGATTCTTCGCTTAAAATTGATAATGCTGTTTCGTCACCTTTTTCTGCTGCAGTTATAACAGTTTTTGCTGCCGATGCAATATCAAAATTTTCTTTATAGATTTTATTAATTAAATCATCGGACGATTTTATTTTGAATTCATTTAAAACCAAATCCACCAAAAGTGTTTTGCTGCTTCTTCCATCAAGATATTTAGCTGTAGCTTTTAAAGCTTTTCTGCCGATGGAATAACCGCTGCCCTCGTCACCAATCAATCTTCCGAATCCGCCAACGCGAAAGTAATTGTCCTGTTCATCTTTTCCGTAAATTATCGAACCTGTTCCGGCAATTAAAATTGCACCGGCACTATTGGGGAAAGCACCTTTCAGTGCAATCTGAACATCGCTGACGACTGTTAAATTCTTGATGTTTATTTTTTCCGCATCAAAAATATCGAAAAGAAATTTCTTAAACCTTTCAGCATCTTCTTTTCTGCCGGCACCGGCTGCACCGATTACTATGTAAATTATATCGGAGTAATCGAAACGTAATTCGGATTGACATATTCTTAATAATGTAAGTATGCTTTGTGCCGCCTTATCCATACCGGCTGCTAAAATGTTGGCAGCATCGCCTGTAAAAGTTTTTAATATGTGTCCCTTGATATCAGCCGCAGCACATTCGGTTTTTGTTCCGCCGCAGTCAAATCCTAAAAGATATTCCATGTTTCAAAGATGTTTAAAAATTATTACCGAATATAAGAAAATAGTATCATTTGATGTTTGCCGGTTTTGTAAAACGAAACGATAGCTTCGTTACGCCAAAGTGAAAACGTATAGTAATTTTTAATTTCCCATCCGGCAATAATTGTTAAATAATTGAAAAGAAATTATATGAACCGAAAACCTTTCTTCTTAATCTAATGATTAGATGCTGTCAATTTATTATATTCACAATGTGATATTACTTTTTTCAATACCGGAGAACTGATGGAAGACTATTTCGAAAAGTTCAGAAAAAATATTATCGGTTACAATCAAACCTTCAAATCTCCTTACGGCGAGAAAAGAATTGTTTATGCCGACTGGATAGCAAGCGGACGGCTTTATGCACCGATTGAAAAAAAAATAGCCGGAACATTCGGTCCGATGGTTGGCAACACTCATTCCGAAAGCAGTGTTACCGGAACTTCGATGACGTTTGCATATCAGCAGGCGCATCAGATTATTAAAGACCATTGTAATGCCGGAAAGGATGATGTAATCATTACAGCCGGTTCGGGAATGACTGGGATGGTTGTTAAGTTTCAGAGAATATTGGGTTTGAAAGTACCGGAACAGTTAAGAGATTTTTTACAACTTCCCGACGAGCTTCGCCCGGTAGTGTTTGTAACTCATATGGAACATCATTCCAATCACACGAGCTGGTTAGAAACAATTGCCGATGTTGTTGTAATTGCTCCGGATGAAGAAGGGCTTGTTGACCTTGATAATCTTGAAGAGCTGCTTAACAAACACAAAAACAGAAAATTGAAGATTGGTGCATTTACAGCTTGTTCGAACGTAACCGGTATTGAAACGCCTTATCATACTATGGCAAAGTTAATGCATCAGCACGGCGGCTTTTGCTTTGTCGATTTTGCCTGTTCCGCTCCTTATGTTGATATTAATATGCATCCTGAAGACCCGGAAGAAAAACTTGATGCGATTTTCTTTTCACCGCATAAGTTTTTAGGTGGTCCCGGTTCAAGCGGTGTGCTTATTTTCGATTCGAAGCTTTACCACAATCGTGTGCCCGATCAGCCAGGAGGCGGCACGGTTGACTGGACGAATCCCTGGGGACAGCACAAATTCGTTTCGAATATTGAGCAGAGAGAAGACGGCGGGACACCTGCATTCCTTCAGGCAATAAAAGCTGCGTTAAGCATTCAGCTTAAAGAAGAGATGGGCGTTGAGCAAATGCGAAAAAGGGAAGAGGAGCTTGTTAAAATTGCTTTCGAAGAGATGAGTAAGATTAATGGACTTCACATTCTTGCAGACAATGTCCAGGAACGTCTGGGTGCAATTTCGTTTTATGTTGATAACATTCATTATAATTTAATTGTTAAGCTGCTTAACGACCGCTACGGTGTTCAGGTGCGCGGCGGCTGTTCTTGTGCAGGTACTTACGGGCATTACCTGCTTCACGTCGACAGAGCACAATCAAAAAAGATTACCGAAAAGATTAATCACGGCGACCTTTCCGAAAAACCCGGCTGGGTCAGGATGTCAATTCATCCCACGATGACGAATGATGAAATTTATTTTGCTATCAATGCAATTAATGAAATTGTTGAAAATATAAACGAGTGGGAAAAAGATTATAAGTATGATCCACATAAAAATGAATTTTATCATATTTCTGGAACAGGTTTGACGCAGGATGAAGTAAGAGATTGGTTTTCTCTCCCGAATGAATAGATGGTTGACGTTGACTAACTTGATATTTAATTATTTAATTTTATATTAATATGTTGTAGTTGTTATAGTGAATAAAACAGATCATCGTTAGTTTATAAAAATTAAAAAGGAGGGGAGGAGAAATGGCTATTGGAAGTTACGAAAAGTGTAAAAGATATATAGAATCGCACACACCCAAAGAAGAACCGCCGAAGAAAAAACGAATACCTTTCCCATGCATAACAATATCGAGAGAAACTGGTGCAGGTGCTCAATCCGTATGTAAATACCTTATCGATATACTTGAAGAAAACTCAATACAGAATGATATACACTGGACGTTCTTCGACAGGAAGCTGATTGAGAAAGTACTCGAAGATCATCATTTACCCAAAAGGATCAGCGAGTATATGGTTGAAGACAAATACAGGCACATCTCTGCCGCAGTAAACGAAGTGCTCGGTTTACATCCATCTCAATGGACGCTGCTGCATAAAACCACAGAAACGGTTTTACAGTTAGCGAGAATGGGAAAGGTTATCATTGTGGGAAGAGGCGGAAACATTATTACCGCAAAACTAAAAAACACATTTCACATAAGGTTAATCGCTCCGCTTGAAAAACGAATTGAACATATAAAAGAAGTTATGAATTTAAATGCCGATGAAGCCGAAGCGTATATTAAAAAAGAAGATACAGCGAGAAAAAAATATTTGAAATCAAACTTCGGTAAAGATGTAGAAGATCCGCTTGCGTACCACATGATATTGAATACGGGAATGTTAAAATATGAAGAAGCCGCACAAATAATTGCCGCAGCCGTTATGAAAAAGTTTCCGAAGTTTTTTAAGAATTAAATATAATACAAAATATTTCCCCTCCTTTTCAAGGAGGGGCAGATTCCGACCGAAGGTCGGAATCGGGGTGGTTTGCTGCTTTTGGCTATTATGTTGTTAGCAGGTTTTGTGTCTGCATCAAGCTTGTATTAGCACACCACCCCCGGCTAAAGCCGACCCCTCCTCAGCGAGGAGGGGAAATGTGTTTTGCATTTTTATTTTGTTTGGGATGAAAATATTTAACAGAAAATATCTTAAACAAAGAAGACAACGACTGCGAAATAATGCAACTGAAGCTGAGATTTTACTTTGGTGTTATTTGAAGAACAGACAGCTTAAAGGCAGAAAGTTCAGAAGACAAACGAGTATTAAAAATTATATAGTAGATTTTTACTGTCCTGAAGAAAAGTTAGTTGTTGAATTAGACGGTGAGTCGCATTTCGAAGAAGAGAATACAGAGTATGATAAGAAAAAGGATGAATATCTAAACGGCATCGGAATAAAAGTGATAAGAATTGAAAATCAGGAAGTGTTATACAATCTTGATTATGTTTTAAAACCCATAGAAAAAGAATCTAACAAAAAAATAAACAACAAAATTAAAAACTATTTTCCCCTCCTTTTCAAGGAGGGGCAGATTCCGACCGAAGGTCGGAATCGGGGTGGTTTGCCGCTTTTGGCTATTATGTTGTTAACAGGTTTTGTGCTTGCATTAAGCTTATGCAAGCACACCATCCCCGGCTAAAGCCGACAACTCCTCAGCGAGGAGGGGAATTTTTATTTGAGTTTTACAATTGTTTTAATTTAGATATAGTTATTGTTTGTTGCAGGATCGCTATAAAAAGTTATCGGTTATTGCTGACCTATTCTGTATTCGACTAACTTTTGTGTTGCTATTGCAGATGTATCGGAAACTGACAAACCGCCGCCTGTTAAAAAGTTAATAACTACTGCGTGTCCTTCAAGTCTTACAATTCCTATATTATTTGCCACCCACCCGAACGCAGAAAATGTTTGCACGTCGCTTTCCGGCTGTAAGATTAGCTTTAAAGTGTACTCAACTTTTTTCGTCATAACGGTTGTATCTGCGCCGGCTAAATTCAACACTAACTCTTCATCGTAAAGATACCTTCCTGAAATATCGAATGGACTGAAATTCACAAACTCATTCAATGCAATTGTTATCCGGTAAACAGTCCAGGCACTTCCCTGCTCAAGCGGAAAGAAAAGCGTTCGCATCTCGCTTTGAATGCTTACGGATGATTGCAATGAATCCGGCAGCAACGACACAAAGCCGGTTGTATCTATGTAATAAAACACACCTGTTGATGTAGTGCGGAAGTAAGATGTGGTTCCCGAAAGCTGCAGGTTGGTATTTACTGTGTCATACTGAATGTGATATGGTGTCCTGTCGATTGTTATGTGTCCCATATAATGAACGGTTCTGAAACCTGAAGAAATAACCCCCGAAGTATCCGACACGGTGATTTCATATTTATAAAATGTCCCGTCATTGTCCGGGAAGTAATTATTATTTTCTTCCTGCGGCGGCGGGTTGGTAATGTTTTCTTCGGTGCACGACGAAATAAAAATTAAAAAAATCACAAAAATAATTCTCACAACTGCTTTATTCATTTATTCAATCATCTCTTTTAATTTTACGAATGCTTTATGCCTGTGACTAATCGAGTTTTTAACTTCAGGCGGAAGCTCTGCCGAAGTAACATCGTAACCCTCGGGAATAAACAGCGGGTCGTATCCGAAACCGTTTGTACCGCGTTCTTCGTGAATAATTCTTCCTTTCATCTCGCCTGTTGCCGTATGAAATTCTTTTCCTTCGTAATAAACCGCTGCACAAACAAACTTTGCCAAATGCGGTTCGGGAAATTTTTCTAACTCCTTCAGAAGTTTTTTGTTGTTGGCTGCATCGTTTCCGTCCTCACCTGCATAGCGTGCCGAATAAATTCCGGGCGCTCCGTTTAACTGCTCTACAACCAAGCCGGAATCGTCTGCAATTGTGGGAATTTTGAATTTATCGTATACCTGCTTTGCTTTTATCTTTGCATTCTCCTCAAACGTGCTTCCCGTTTCTTCGATATCGATTGATTCATTAATATCCGCAAGCGAAATTATTTTCACATGCAGTTCCTTCAGAATATCTTCTACTTCCCTTACCTTACCTTTATTCTTCGTTGCAAATATTATCTTTTTCATTTAACGCTGTCCGCTCTCGTTAGCAGTTTTTTCAATTCGCTCTTTCCTTCCGATATAAGTTCCTTCGTGTCATAAACAAGCGACTCACCGTCCTTAATCATCCATTGTCCGTTTATCATTACCGCTTTAACATCAACGGAATTGGAAGTGTAAACAATGTCGGAGTAAATATTATCGTTACCGCCCGACATTGAATGCAGCGGCGAATTCAAATCGAGCAGAACCAAATCCGCTTTCTTTCCAACCTCAATACTTCCGATTTCACTTTCAAGATGAAGTGCTCTGGCTCCTTCGATAGTAGCAAGCTTGAAAAGAGTTTTCGCATCCATCGAATCGGCACCGTGCAACGGTTTTTGTATCAATCCGGCTAAACGCATTTCGGTGAACA
>JAJRSV010000210.1 GCA_024278655.1 Bacteroidota bacterium
AAACGAAGACCGGGTACAGTTTTCCTCGTATCGATTATTTTAGCTTTTGTATGCTTTACCAACTCGACAAACTTGCTTGTAAGTGTAGCAATGCCGCTCATCCTTTGCAAAAAGTTAAGTGCGGTTCTTTCGGCTGTTAAAACTGATGAGGCGCTTCCCGAAACCGTTGCAGCAACATCGCCGGGTTTTACTTTACTGCCGTCAGCAATGTTAATATTAAAATCGAGTGCTTGATCGTAAACAGTGAAAACTCTTTTTGCTATTTCGATGCCTGCTAAAACTCCTTCTTCTTTTATCAGGAATTTCCCTGTTGCTTTTTCATCCGAAGTTACGATTGCAGCGGTTGTAATATCTTCCGCACCGATATCTTCCGCAAGTGCGTTTCTTATTATTTGATCAATTGCATCATTCATTTTTCTTCTTCGAAAAATTTGCCGATTACTTTTAAGAAAAATTCGGGTGGACGGACAACCCTTTTGGTTTCCCTGTCGATGAATACCAACTCAACATAACCTTCGCAGATAATAACATTTCTGTCAGCACTGCGAACGGTATGATCGATATGCACTTTAAGGTTCGGCAGTTTTTCAACTCTCGATTCCACTTCCAAAAGCTCATCGTAAAAAGCAGGACTCTTATACCGGATGTATATTGAATGAACCGGCATATAGTAACCTTTTTCCTCGATAACTCTGTAAGGCAAATTAAGTTCACGCATCATTTCCGTTCTGCCGACTTCGAAATATTCAGGATACTTTCCGTAATATGCGTACTGCATCTGGTCTGTATCGCCGTACCTTACACGAATTTGTGTTGTATGTTTAAGCATGATTATTCTAAAAACTACCTTATGATTTATTAAACGATTATCAAAATTAAAATAAAAAATCCCGAATAACTCGGGATTTAAAATAATATGATAAATCTATTTCACAGCCAAAACAAAATTACTTTTCAATATACTCGCCCATCTTACCGAATTTTTCGATTCGTCCTTCAATCAGTTTTTCGGGTTTTATTTTTACAAGATTGTTTAATTCTTCAATTAAAACTTTTTTCAAAGTATCGGCTGCAGCTTTATGGTCTTTATGAGCGCCGCCAAGCGGTTCGGGAATAATACGGTCAATAATTTTCTGCTCTAACAAGTCGGGTGCAGTAAGTTTTAATGCTTCGGCTGCCTGCTCTTTGTAATCCCAGCTTCGCCACAAAATGCTTGAGCAGGATTCGGGACTGATAACCGAGTACCAGCAATTTTCCATCATTAAAACTCTATCACCTACTCCAATGCCCAAAGCGCCGCCGCTCGCACCTTCACCGATTATAGTTACGATTATCGGAACGCGAAGCTTGCTCATCTCGAACAGGTTGCGTGCAATTGCTTCCGCCTGCCCGCGCTCCTCGGCACCGAGCCCGGGAAAAGCCCCGGGAGTATCGATAAGCGTAATAACCGGCTTGTTAAACTTTTCAGCAAGCTTCATCAAGCGAAGCGCCTTGCGGTATCCTTCGGGATTCGCCATTCCGAAATTTCGGTACACATTCGATTTTGTATCTCGCCCTTTCTGATGCCCGATGAACATAACTTTATAATCACCTAATTTGGCAAAGCCGCCAACAATTGCTTTATCATCGGCAAAATGGCGATCGCCATGCAGTTCAATAAAATCTTCGGTCATCAGTTTAAGATAATCGAGTGTGAAGGGACGGTCGGGATGACGCGCAAGCTGAACGCGCTGCCAGCGGGATAATCCTTTGTAAAGCTCTTTTTTTAACTGAGCCACTTTTGCTTCCAGCCGGGTGATATCTTTCCCGATATCCAGGTCGCCGGAAGACTGGCGCATCTCTTCAAGCTTTTCTTCTAACTCATAAATCGGTTTTTCGAAATCTAAAATTGTCTTTCCCATCGTTTAAACTTTTTTACTCCACATTTTATTAAAAGTACGCCCGAGTATTTCAAAATCGAGCCAAATGTTTTGATTCTTCGCGTAATAAAAATCTAATTTTTCCAGGTCTATGTTCGAATCGTTTTCGATGTACCAAAATCCTGTTAAGCCCTGCCTTCCCATATAAACACGTTTATCGCGATGCTCTTCTTTAGGACCGACAAAACTTTTCCTGCCTGCAACAACCGCAGGAACACCGAGTATAAATTTACGAAAATCGGTTTTCTTTTTACTAACCTTCGAGATTAAATATATGAAAGGATAAATAAATAACAAAACCATCAGCCCGGCAACTATGTCGAAGGTTCGCTTTATGAACCGCATCAAAGGACTTGATATGTTGTAATGAACTTCAATCAGGGGAATATCGTCGAGCATCGAAACCGCAGTTTTACCAACAATAAACTCCAACTCGGTTCCGCTTATTTTGAACTCGACCGGTTCATCATGGCAGTCGGCAACAACAGCCATCATCTCGCTGTAGTTCAAATCCTTCGAAGAGAAAATAACTTCGTTAATATCAAATTCATTAATGATTTTCTTAATGTTTTCCACACTTCCCACAACTTCGAAAGAATCGATTTTGTTTCCTATTTCGTTATGATATTTCCCTATCAATCCTACAACGCTGTGATACTCGGTTCGCTTTTGTTTTATCTTGTTGGCTATTTGTATAGCGTGGGATTCGGTGCCTACTATCAGCGTTCTGCTTCTGCTTATTTCATCGGCTTTAATTCCAATCCTGAAGAAAAGCTTAACAACAAACCGCCAGAATGTTGTTAAAGTAATCAGCAACGAATAGCTGATAATTACCACCGCACGACTGTAAGCAAACTGCTTGAAGAAAAATGTAATGGATGTGAGAATTACAAAACTAATGGCAACCGCAAGAAAGTTGCGCAGGACCGATAACGAGTCCTTCCTGTAAACTCCGGATAACGAAGCCGTTACGGTATGAATTAAAGCGGGAACCGTATAGATGATAAGATAATCGTGAGCATCAAAACCGAGCCAGGTGCTCATACTCATATAAATTTTTTCGGCAAGCAGCAGGCATAAATCGAACAGAAGAAAATCGGCAAGTGCAGAAAGTATTGCCAACTTTCGTTTGCCCAAAAATGCAAACATCTTTCTTACACCAATTGCCGTGCGAAGAATTAACTCGACAAGAAACGAACTTGAAAGATGCTTTTTAACGAACAAGTGCATCGCATCGTAAAATACTTTTGTTTCGTCGAGACGGCTTCGTTTTGTGCTTTCGCCTTTGTAATGGATTATCTGTGTAGTGTGAACATAATAAACTTTATAGCCCGACTGCTGAATACGGTAGCACAAATCGAGGTCTTCGCCGTACATAAAAAACTGCTCGTCAAATCCGCCTACTTTATCGTACACTTCTTTCCGCATCATCATAAACGAACCGGAGATAGCATCAACTTCGTAAGTCTTGTTTTCATCGAGGTACGTAAGATTGTAACGCGCAAACAATTTGCTTTTCGGGAAAAGATGACTTAAACCGGTAACCTTTGTGAATGAAGTCCACGGACCGGGAAAACTCCTCCGGCATGCCAACTGAAGTGTACCGTCGGGGTTCATAATTTTGCAGCCGGCTAATCCTGCTTCGGGATGGCTGTTGAAGAACTCAATCATTTTATTGAAAGTATCTTCGCGAACGAGTGTGTCGGGATTTATCATTAAAATGAACTTCCCTTTTGCAATTTCAAGCGCCTGGTTGTTCGCTTTACCGAATCCGAGATTTTTGTTGTTTACAATCAGCTTTACTTCGGGAAATTTTTCGCGGATTAGCTCAACGCTGCCGTCATCGGAAGCATTATCGACAATTATAATCTCTTTGGAAATATTGGAAGAAGCTTTTTCGATTGAATGCAGTAAGTTCTGAAGAAACTCTTTAACGTTGTAATTAACTATTACTATCGATAAATCCAATTGCACACCTATTTAAGAAGTCTTAATATGCTTAAGCACCTTAACTTCCAAACCATAAATACCGCTTCACGAACAATCTTCCGGGACATCTTCGATTTTCCTTTAGTACGGTCGACAAAAATAATCGGTATCTCTTTTATCCTAAATCCTTTTTTCCATGCTTTGAATGTCATTTCAATCTGGAATGCATAACCGTTGGACTTTACCTGGTCAAGGTCGATTGCTTCAAGAACTTTCCTTCTGAAACATTTATAGCCGCCCGTTGCATCCTTAATAGGCAAACCTGTAATTACTCTTGTGTATACATTAGCCGCATAACTTAAGAACAAACGGCGCATCGGCCAGTTAATTACATTAACACCGCTTATGTAACGGCTGCCGAGCACCAAATCATAATTTTCAATTTCTTTAAGAAAGTTCGGTATCTCTTTCGGGTCATGAGAAAAGTCGGCATCCATTTCGAAAATATAACTGTAACTGTGCTGCATTGCGTATTTGAAGCCGGCGATATAGGCAGTGCCCAATCCTAATTTTTTTTCTCTTTTCAGCAGATGAATCCTGCTGTTGCTTTTGCTTTCCCCGGCAACATAATCGGCAGTGCCGTCGGGCGAATTATCATCGACTACTAAAATCTCAATTCTTTCATCCTGTTCCAAAACCTGCGGAAGGAGTGTGGGCAGGTTTTCCAGCTCGTTATACGTAGGAATGATTACTAATATCTTGTCGTTTTCAGTCATAAAATTTTAATTGTGAAAATTTAAAAATTAAGGATTAATTATAGTGCCCTTTACCAAACAAAACAACAAAAATAGTACGGAAGATAATTTTAAAATCCATACGAAGTGACATATTTTCGATATAAAAAAGGTCGTAACGTAATTTTGCTTTAACGTCTTCGATAGTTTC
>JAJRSV010000211.1 GCA_024278655.1 Bacteroidota bacterium
AAGCCGACCTTGTTACGGAAATGAAAGAAGTAAAACACTATTACGAAAAAGGAATTACTTCGCGAAGAGGGATTGAATCGTAAATCAAGCATAACAAAAATGTTTAAGATTACAAATTTGATTCAATAACGCATTCTGTTTTTTTGCAGACACTTATCCGTTAAAAAAAACATATAGCTCTTCGGAATTTTGTTTTAGGACGGCATTGAGAATCTTTTGCCATCCTTTGGGAATGTGGTTATATATTTCCAATAACTTTTCGCGCTCTTCATCTCTTTGTAAAAGAAATTCCCCTATTTCTTTTGCCACAAGAATATCTTTTTCTTTTTTCGTTCGATCTTTTCTTTTACTGCTTAAAATAAATTTGTGTAAAACATAAGCTGATGGTTCCGGAATACGGATTTTGCTATTTCCGAAAGGTACTGTAATGGTATAACTTTGGAGCAGATTCAAATATCTTAGTTGTTGTGCACTAATGTGAAGTCTTTTAATTTGAAGCGGTTTGTTTTCTCCTTTTTCCGTACTCCGGCGTTATAAATTCTATTTCTAAATCGGGATGAACAAACTTAACATAACCTGTTAATTGAGAATGTTCAGTGCTAAACCCGAGTTGTTTCAGGACAAAGTCAATATCAACATCCTTTTTAATCTTAGCCGGGCGGGGAATTAAAAAATCGATATCCATAGTTCTCAAAACCGGAACTTCAGGAGCATTGTTAAAATAAATTTTATAAAAATACTGACACCATCCACCTATTAAAATTAAGTCCCGCAAAACCCCATATTTAACGAGCAGGTTTAAAACATCAAAGAATAATTCAAATCTTTTTTCCACTTAAAACCCGCTCCAGTTCACGTAAATTCCTTCTTACGTTTTTTAACTTGTCTTCGAGCTTCTTGCGTTGTTCAATCTGCTTTATTACGGATTTAGCTCTCTCGGAGTTCCAACTTCCAACGTATTTTGAAACAACCTTCCGGTTTTCGCGGTAAGTTAGATAAAGATAAAAATTTCCGTTTCTCACCTTTTTGGATATTGCCCCTTTCGGCAACGAATGAATTTCCCGGAAATATTTTTTTTCGAGTGTTTTTAACCGTTTCAGCTCTTCCGTTATTACATCTTTAATTATGCTCATTCTATTACCCGAAGTATTTATAATAATTGCCCTACAACAGTTAAAACATAACGAATTGTTGGGCAACGGTCAAGTAATAAAACATTGCCCAACAAAAGTTATAATCTTCTTCTTTGTTGGGCAATAGATACTTGATGAATAATTGTGTGGGAAGGAAATCACATTGAAGGAATATACTGATTCATAGCTTAAATCAGCTGAACACAATCGTTCTGTTTTTATACACCAGGGTTTTTCTTTTAAAGTGGCTTAATATTGCCCGCGACAGAACAATCTTTTCAAGGTCTCTTCCTTTTCGTATTAAATCTTTTACCGAATCGTTATGTGTTACCCGCGCAACATCCTGCTCGATAATGGGTCCTTCGTCGAGTTCCGCCGTTACATAGTGGCTTGTTGCGCCGATTATTTTTACTCCGCGTTTGTATGCGGAGTGATAGGGCTTTGCACCCGGAAAAGCGGGAAGGAACGAATGATGTATGTTAATAATGTTTTCCGGATACTGCTTAATAAAATCGTCCGTTAGCACCTGCATATATCTTGCTAAAACAATAAAGTCTATTTGCTTTTCCTTTAACAGTGCAATTTCTTTTTCTTCCTGCTCCTTTTTGTTATCGGGATTAACCGGAAAGCAGTGATAATCGATACCGAACTTTTCTGCAACCGGTCGCAGATCTTCGTGATTGCTGATTATAAGCGGTATCTCTACCGGCCACTCGCCCGATTGTGTTCTTGCAAGTATATCGAACAAACAATGAGGAAGTTTTGAAACAAAGACCGCCATCCGCAGTTTTTCATCCGAAAAGTACAGACGATAATTCATCTTAAACTTTTTTGCCAAACCTTCTTTGAACAACGTATCAATCTTGTCGGTAGATATAATGAAATTTTCAAGCTCCCATTCAATACGCATAAAGAATGTGTTCTCTTCCGTATCTACGTACTGATCGAGATAGATGATGTTACCGTCGTGTTCCTGTATGAAGTCGGTAACCGAAGCAATTATGCCCTGTTTATCTTCGCAGTAGATTAAAATTGTTGCAGAGTACGGATTGCGGTCTCTCATAAAATATTTTCTTTATTGATTCTGAAACAAATGAACATCTCTTTGCGGGTACGGAATGGAAATATTGTGTTCGTCGAAAGTTTTCTTTACTTTTTCGGTAACATCGAAATAAACATTCCAGTAATCGCCGCTGTTTACCCACGGTTTGACGTTAAAGTTCACACTGCTGTCTGCAAGTTCCGAAACGACAATTTGCGGCGCCGGTTCATCAAGAATTCTCTTATCTTCATCCAATATTGTCTTAATTATCTTTTTTGCCTTGTCGATATCATCGTTGTAGCCGATGCCGAATACCATATCAACGCGCCTCGTGTCTGTTACCGAATAATTAACAATGTTTCCGCCGGTTATGTTCGAGTTGGGAACGTAAATTACTTTATTGTCGGGTGTTACAAGCGTGGTAACAAAAATTCCTATCGTTTCAACCGAACCTGAAACACCGCCGGCTTCGATGTAATTACCCGCCTTAATCGGTTTGAATATAATAAGCATTACTCCCGCCGCAAAGTTTGAAAGCGAACCTTGCAGCGCAAAACCGATTGCCAAGCCGGCTGCACCTATTATTGCAACAAACGATGTTGTTTTTACTCCTATCTGATCGATCGCCGAGATTATTACGAATGTAATCAAAGCAATTTTAACAAGACTTTCGAGAAAATTCGTTAACGTTTCGTCAACCTCTTTTTTCCTTAAAAGTTTGCCGATTACTTTTGATAACCGTTTCGATATCCATATACCGATTAGCAGCGTGGCTAATGCGCCTAAAATACTTAAGCCGTACGCCGTAACCAGTGCCTGAAGTTCTTTTATTATTTCTTCCATTTTTTGTGTCCGTTATTTTGTTATAAAATAAAGCTGTAAGAATAGCAGTAATATCTTCTGACTATTAAGACATAACAATTCCACGTAAGGAACAACCCGAAAGGGTATAACAATCCCTTAACTCAATCTAAAAATTATCGCGGATTACCGTTAACCGGTAAAAGGCAATAGTCTGTTAAACTGATTGCGGCATGTTACTAAATATACTTCCTAAAATGCTTGCAATTATTCCGAAGAATATTATAGACAAAACGATTGCTGCAACAAAAAGGATTAAAGTAGCTTGTGCCCAGGTTCTTTTACTTGGATGGGCTCCGTCTCCGAATGCCCAAACAAAGAGCATAATAAAGCCGACTAAAGGAATCCAGGTTATAATGAGAGTGATTAGCCAATCGCCTATGGACATAGGCTGGTAGCCCTGATTCGGTAATCCTTGATTATCCATTGTGCCTCCTATAGGATTGGAATTATTTAATCAGAATGTGATCATCTTCAACATACAATATAACAATTCTAAAAATTTTATTTAAACTTATTCTTATTTTATCAAATCCGCCGGTATTATATAAATATTTTTATAAGAGCAAAACTTTACAGGGTACATTGCTTTTCTTAAAAATGGGAATATTCAAATGAATAAATTATTTGTTTGCCATTTTCGATAAAAAAAAGAACAAAACACTCGATATACGCAATTTTTCCGTTGGTATAGTTATTGGAAATCGATATTTTTGCACACTTTTAACAATTTATCAAATCATACGGTAATTAAAATGGAACGAAAAAAAGTAACTATTGATGGGAATGAAGCAGCCGCCTATACCGCTTTTCATACAAACGAGGTGATAGCGATATATCCGATTACTCCTTCGTCGAATATGGGCGAATGGTGTGATGCCTGGGCTGCAGTAGGGAAAAAGAATATATGGGGAACGGTGCCGACCGTAAGTGAACTTCAGAGTGAAGGCGGAGCGTCCGGCAGTATTCATGGTGCATTACAGTCCGGTGCTTTGTCAACTACGTTTACGGCGTCTCAGGGGTTATTGTTAATGATTCCGAACATGTACAAAATTGCCGGTGAACTTACTTCTACGGTATTTCACGTAGCAGCACGTTCGGTGGCAACGCATGCGTTATCAATTTTCGGCGATCATAGCGATGTTATGGCAACCCGGTCAACCGGTTTTGCACTCCTTTCTTCGAATAATGCTCAGGAAGTAATGGACTTTGCCCTTATAGCACAGGCAGCTACGCTTAATGCAAGAGTACCGTTTTTGCATTTCTTCGACGGCTTCAGAACTTCACACGAGGTGATGAAAATAGAACAACTTACTACCGACGATATGAAAGCAATGATTGATAACGATTTGATAAGAGCGCACAGGGAAAGAGCATTAAGTCCCGATCATCCTTTTATAAGAGGCACGGCGCAAAATCCGGATGTGTTCTTCCAGGGCAGGGAAGCTGTTAACCCTTACTACCTTAAGTGCCCCGGTATTGTTCAGGAACAGATGGATAAGTTTGCAAAAATAGTAGGAAGACAGTATCACCTGTTCGATTACGTTGGTGCACCCGATGCGGAAAGAGTAATTATAATGATGGGCTCCGGTGCAATGGCTGCCGAAGAAACGATTGATTACCTTGTCGACAAGGGTGAAAAAGTAGGATTGATAAAAGTCAGATTGTACCGTCCTTTCTCGGTTGAGCATTTTATTGATGCATTACCCGAAACAACAAAATCGATTGCCGTTTTAGACAGAACAAAAGAGCCGGGTGCTTCCGGCGAACCGTTGTACCTTGATGTTATCGATGCAATCTCAGAAAAATATATGAACGGGGAATTGAAATTCTCCTTCCCGAAAGTAGTCGGCGGCAGATACGGGCTCTCATCCAAGGAGTTTACCCCGGCAATGGTTAAAGCTGTGCTCGATAACCTGAACCAGGAGAAGCCGAAAGCACATTTTACGATTGGAATTATTGATGATGTAACAAACTTAAGTCTCGAATTCGATCGTAATTTCTCTATTGAATCCGATGAAACATTCAGAGGAATGTTTTACGGATTAGGTGCCGACGGAACTGTTGGTGCAAATAAAAACTCGATTAAGATTATCGGCGAAGGAACCGATAACTATGCACAGGGTTACTTTGTATACGATTCGAAAAAATCCGGTTCGATAACTATCTCTCATCTTCGTTTCGGACCGAAGGAAATCAAATCGACTTACCTTATAAGCAAAGCTAACTTTATAGCATGCCACCAGCCGGTGTTCCTCGAAAAGATGAACATTCTTAAAGATGCGGTTGAAGGTGCAACATTCCTGCTGAACACGAAAATTCCTAAAGATAAAGTGTGGGATACACTGCCGGAAAAAGCACAAAGGTATCTGATAGAAAAGAAGATGAAGTTTTATGTGATTGATGCTTACAAAGTAGCGGGCGAAACCGGAATGGGTGTAAGAATAAATACAATTATGCAAACCTGTTTCTTCGCTATTTCGAACATCTTCCCGAAAGATGAAGCAATTAAGATGATAAAAGATTCGATACAAAAAACATACGGTTCGAAAGGTGACAAGATTGTTCAGATGAATTTTGCCGCAGTCGATCAAACACTCGATAATCTTTTCGAAGTAGATGTTCCAAAAGAAGTTACAAGCACGAAGCCGATTGAACATCCTATTCCCGACGATGCACCGGAATTTATAAGAGAAGTTACCGGAAGAATTATTGCGGGCGAAGGAGACATGATACCCGTAAGTAAATTCCCGGCAGACGGAACCTATCCGCCGGCAACCACAAAGTGGGAAAAGAGAAATATTGCTTTGGAAGTTCCGGTTTGGGATCCCGAAACGTGTATTCAGTGTAATAAGTGTGTAATGGTTTGCCCGCATGCTACAATAAGAGCCAAAGTTTACGAAGAAAAAGAACTTGAAAATGCACCGGAAACATTCAAATTCATAAAATACAAAGCCAAAGATTACGGCGAAGGATTGATGTATTCACTTCAGGTGGCTGTTGAAGATTGTACCGGCTGCGGCGTTTGCGTTGATGTTTGTCCCGCAAAGAACAAGCAGGAAACAAAACTCAAAGCAATAAATATGGAAGAGCAGATGCCGCTGCGTGAGAAGGAAAGAGAAAACTGGGACTTCTTCTTAAATCTGCCTGAATTAGACAGAACTAAAGTTAACGTTACAAAAGTAAAAGACTCACAATTCCTCGAGCCGTTGTTTGAATTTTCGGGCGCTTGTGCCGGATGCGGCGAAACACCTTATGTTAAATTGGTAAGCCAGTTGTTCGGCGACAGAACCGTTGTTGCAAACGCAACCGGTTGTTCTTCAATTTACGGCGGTAACCTTCCAACCACTCCGTGGGCAGTTAATAAAGAAGGAAGAGGTCCTGCCTGGTCTAATTCGTTGTTCGAAGATAACGCTGAGTTCGGTTTCGGGTTCAGACTGGCAATAGACAAGCACACCGAACAAGCTAAAGAGTTGTTAAAAATCCTCTCAGCCGAATTAGGCAACGATATCGTGAAAGATCTGATTAACGCCGACCAGAAAGATGAAACCGGAATTTATGAGCAAAGAGTAAGAGTTGGAATACTTAAGAAAAAATTAAACGATTTATTAAAAACAGGCGCTAACGGTAAAGAGCAGGAGATAAAAAATCTTTTAACTCTTGCCGATTATCTTGTTAAAAAATCGGTTTGGATTATGGGCGGCGACGGCTGGGCTTACGATATAGGTTACGGCGGTTTGGATCATGTAATAGCTTCAGGCAAAAATGTGAACATACTCGTGCTCGATACCGAGGTTTATTCGAACACGGGCGGGCAATGCTCTAAAGCTACGCCGCGTGCTGCGGTTGCCAAATTTGCTGCTGCAGGTAAAACCTCTAAAAAGAAAGACCTTGGCATGATGGCTATTGCTTACGGCAATGTTTACGTTGCAAAGGTTGCAATGGGTGCAAACGATACTCAAACACTCCGTGCATTCCTCGAAGCCGAAGCATACGACGGACCTTCGGTTATAATTGCTTACAGCCAGTGTATTGCTCACGGAATAAATATGATGTACGGAATGCGCCAGCAGAAAGCAGCCGTAGAGTCCGGTTACTGGCCTCTTTACCGGTTCAATCCCGAATGGAAAAAAGAAGGTAAGAATCCGTTTAAATTAGATTCGAGAGCACCGAAGATTCCCTTCAAAGAATATGCTTATGCCGAAACAAGATATAAGATGCTTACTAAAACACATCCCGACTTTGCCGAAAAATTAATAAAAGAAGCACAGTTGGATGTTAACGATACATGGAAAGAATACGAGAAGATGGCAAAAATATTCGAACCGGATAAAGAAGAAGAAAAAGTAGTAATTGAACACTGACAATCAGAAAAGGTTTATTATGGATATATCAACAAAATATTTGGGATTCGATCTTAAGTCGCCGATAGTTCCTTCTGCGGGACCGTTGTCGTCGGAAGTATCATCTATCAAACAAATGGAAGATGCCGGTGCAGGTGCCGTTGTTCTTTACTCGCTGTTCGAAGAACAGATTGAGCACGAAGAACTCGAACTGAATCATCACACATCGGTTCCGGCAGAAAGTTATGCCGAAGCAACTTCGTACCTACCCGATGCGTTTGAATTCAGAACCGGACCGGAAGAGTATCTTGAACATATTCGGAAAGTAAAAGAAGCGGTTGATATTCCGGTTATTGCAAGTCTCAACGGAAAATCGATGGGCGGCTGGATTGA
>JAJRSV010000212.1 GCA_024278655.1 Bacteroidota bacterium
GACGGAGAGACTTATTAAATCGGGAACCGAAATAATTAAACACAGAATAGAATTTATAAATAAGTTTAATCCGTTTGTTACGGAATCGTATTCGCGGATAATGAATGAAGACGAAGTGCCGCAGATAAAATACAGTTATTTAAATGGTCATAACGGAAACGATATAGAAGAGCAATTCAGAAAATTAGTGAGCGAGAAAAGAGAAGATGAGTTGAGAAGGGCGGCAAACCTCGTTGGTCCGCACCGGGACGATTTTATTTTTACCGTTAACGGATTGAACCTAAAAACTTACGGTTCACAGGGTCAGCACAAAACATTCCA
Source organism: Bacteroidota bacterium (assembly GCA_024278655.1). Classification (GTDB taxonomy): domain Bacteria; phylum Bacteroidota; class Ignavibacteria; order Ignavibacteriales; family Ignavibacteriaceae; genus BMS3ABIN03. The sequence goes on from JAJRSV010000212.1 coordinate 322, forward strand.
GGCGGTACTAAGATTCGCAGAGTTTTTTTACCTGAAAAACATAACCGGCAAAGTCCCTGTGTTTTTACTTGATGATGTATTCGGCGAGTTGGATGCAAACCGTGCAAATAAAATAAGCGGGTACCTCCGCGAAGTTGGGCAGGCAATTGTTACATTAACCGATTTCGGGAATCTTTCTTTTATAATTAAAAAAGAAAATGATAAGATTATAAAATTGCAAAAAGGCACAATAACTTATGCCTGAGCGATTTAAAAGTTTGGAAGAAATTTTAAGAACCGAACCCGGCTTAAAGGGGTTAAGAAAAATCATAAAATCTTCGGATGTGGTTTTGGATTTTTATAAAATTTTTCCCGATTTAAAAAAAATTGCAGTTCCGAAGAAAGTGGATAAAATGTTCTTAAAGCTTAAGGTTGATAATCCGACCTGGCGAAGCGAATTAAAATACAGGGAAAAAGAGATTGTTGATAAAATAAATAAATACTACAACGAAGAACGGGTAAAAGGAATTAGTTTTACAAACAGATAAAAACAGAGATAAGGTTTATGGTAAAAAAATCGGAATACAGCGCGAAAAATATAAATGTATTAAAGGGTCTGGAAGCTGTTAGAAAAAGACCTGCAATGTACATCGGCGATGTGAGTTCGAGAGGACTCCATCATCTTGTTAACGAAGTTGTTGATAACAGTATTGACGAAGCATTGGCAGGTTACTGCGACAGGATTGAGGTGATTATAAATAAAGACGGCAGCGTTACGGTAAACGATAACGGAAGGGGAATTCCGGTTGATATACATCCGATAGAAAAGCGTTCAGCACTCGAAGTAGTGATGACGGTTCTGCACGCGGGCGGAAAGTTCGACAAAGCTACCTATAAAGTTTCCGGCGGTTTACACGGCGTAGGCGTATCGGTTGTTAATGCGCTTTCCGAATGGATGAAGGTTGTAGTTAAGCGAGACGGAAAAGTTTATTTCCAGGAATACAGACGCGGCGCGCCACAGGGAAATGTTAAAGAAATAGGTAAAACCAAAAAGAACGAGACCGGCACTTTTATAACTTTTATGCCGGACAAAGAAATATTCACCACAACAGAATTCAAATTCGATACGCTGGCGCAAAGAATGCGCGAACTCGCATATCTTAACAAAACGATTACGATTAAAATAAGAGACGAAAGAAACGGCGGCGAAGAAGCCACTTACCATTTTAAGGGCGGGCTGGTTGAGTTTGTTAAATACCTTAACGAAAGCAGAACACCGCTGCATAAACCGATTTATGTTGAGGGTATTAAAGATAATACACCTGTGGAAGTTGCACTTCAATACACCGATAATTATACGGAAAATATTTTATCGTATGTGAACAACATAAATACCGCAGAGGGCGGAACACATCTTTCCGGATTTAAAACAGCGTTAACAAGAGCGCTTAATAATTATGCAATCAAGAACAAGCTTATTAAAGAAGGCAAGCTTACTCTTACCGGCGAGGATTTCAGAGAAGGTTTAACGGCTGTAATTTCTGTAAAGGTTGCCGAGCCGCAGTTCGAGGGACAGACAAAAACAAAACTCGGTAACAGCGAAATAAGATCGGCGGTTGAGATACTGGTGTTCGAAAAGCTGAGTGACTTTCTCGAAGAGAATCCTTCGGTCGCTAAAAAAATAATTGAAAAATGTACACGGGCTGCCGAAGCAAGATTAGCGGCAAGAAAAGCACGCGACCTTGCAAGAAGAAAGAACGCACTCGATAACATGAACCTGCCCGGCAAACTTGCCGACTGCTCAATAAGCGATCCGGAACATTGCGAAATCTATATCGTCGAGGGTGACTCGGCGGGCGGTTCTGCAAAGCAGGGAAGAGACAGGCAGTTCCAGGCAATACTTCCGCTTAAAGGTAAAATATTAAACGTAGAAAAAGCGAAGATAAACAAGATACTTGAAAACAACGAAATCAAAGCTATAATATCTGCAATCGGTGCAGGTATTGGTGCCGACTTTGATGAATCGAAAGCACGATACGGAAAAATAATATTGATGACTGATGCCGATATAGACGGAAGCCACATACGCACACTACTGCTTACTTTCATTTACAGATACATGAAAGATTTAATAACCACCGGAAAAGTTTATATAGCACAGCCGCCGCTTTACCGTATCAAAAAAGGCAAAGAGGAGTTTTATGCTTTCAACGATAAGGAAAGAGATGAGATTCTTAAGAGATTAAAGGTTAACGGTAAAAAAGGAAAAGAAGAGATTTCTACGGATAAGGAGGAAATTGACGGCGGAGAGGAAAAAATAAAAGGCGTTTCAATTTCGCGTTACAAAGGTTTGGGAGAAATGAATCCCGAGCAGTTGTGGCAGACAACGATGAACCCTGAAACCAGAACGGTGCTGCAGGTTACAATAGAAAGTGCAGCAGCAGCAGATAAGATATTCGAAACCTTAATGGGCGACGATGTGGAACCCCGCAGAGCGTTTATAGAGAAGAATGCTAAATATGTAAGAAACCTCGATGTATAATTTTATCAGAATAAACAAAAGAAAAGTAAAAGGAAAATAAAGTTTTATGGCAAATCTTTTTGAAAA
>JAJRSV010000213.1 GCA_024278655.1 Bacteroidota bacterium
AATCCTTCCTGCAGCGATTTACCCATCTCGAATGAAACCAACTGACCCAACGGCTCTTTATATTTACGAAGCCGCAATCCTATTTGCCTAACTATTTCGCCGCGCTTTGGTGCGGGAACATTTTTCCAGTAATCGAATGCCTTCTGTGCGGTTTTGATTACTTTATCCAAATCCTTTTCGGATGCCTGGTAAACCGAAGCTATATACTCACCTGTAGCTGGCGAATGAATTTTAAGCTCACCTTCGCTTTTGGTTGCATTCCACTTCAAACCGGTGGATGCACCAAAGTTTCTGTTTTTTATTTTTAATTTTTTCAGAAAGTCCATTTGTATCTCCTTGAGTTTATATTAATTGAAATCCCCTTATTCAACTTTAAAAATATTGTTTATAAAGAGTGAAGTAAAAATTCGAAAACAAAAATAGTGAGGATAAAACATCTTTCAAAAGTAATGATAAATATCCACCGCTATCATACGTTACAAACTCTCAGAGTTTCCTGTCTCAAAGTCTCCCATTCCCAAAGTCTCATAGTCCCATAGTCCCATAGTCCCAGAGTCCCAGAGTCCCACTGTCTCATAATCCCATAGCCCCAAAGCCCCAAAAGTCTCTTGCTAAAGTAAATTGTAATATAGCAGTAAAAATGTGCTTGGAAAATAATTCTGCAATTTTTAGTTTTTCGGGGTAAGTAAATTGCAATTGTGCGATTTATGAGATTTTATTTAATAATAAATTATCCAATTATGACTCATTCTCTTCGGAGTTACTTCGTCTCCCGTTTCGAAAACGTGTTTTAATACCGTTTTTTACACTTCCAACTGGCATTTCGTTTGAACTACTTTAAATAATTAACGGGAATAATTTCACAAGGGAAAAAATGTTTAAAGAATCAGTAGTAACACCTGCAGAGCAGGTTCATAAAATAATAAGCAAGTATATGCTTGCAGACGGCTTCGATTTAATACTCGATTTAAAGAAGAGCTACCGGAACAAAATTGTGGATGCAAGAAACGGCGATACTTACATCGACTTTTTTACTTTCTTTGCTTCATCGCCATTGGGTTTGAATCATCCTGTGTTAACATCCAAAGAAGTTAAGGATCTATTAGCCGAAGCCGCAATTAACAAACCTTCGAACTCCGATATTTATACGGACTTGATGGCTGACTTTGTAGAAACATTCGGCACTATAGCAAAACCCGATTATATGAAATATCTTTTCTTTATTTCGGGTGGAGCGCTTGCAGTAGAAAACGGTTTGAAGGTTGCATTCGACTGGAAGGTTAGAAAGAATTTCGAAAAAGGTTATAAAGAAGAACGCGGGCATCAGGTGCTTCACTTTAAGGAAGCATTTCACGGAAGAAGCGGTTACACGCTTTCGCTAACTAATACGGATCCTACTAAAGTAAAATACTTCCCGAAATTTAACTGGCCCAGAGTAACAAACCCGAAGATAACTTTTCCGCTCGAAGATAATCTTGATAAAGTAATAAAGTCTGAGCAGCAGGCAATTGATGAGATTAATGACGCGATAAAAAATAATCCCGATGATATTGCGGTAATAATTATTGAACCGGTACAGGGTGAAGGCGGCGATAACTTTTTTCGCAAAGAATTTTTCGAACAGTTAAGAAAGATAGCAGACGAAAACGATATACTGCTTATGTTCGATGAAGTTCAAACGGGTTTCGGTTTAACCGGCAAATTCTGGGCATCGGATTATTACGTTAAACCCGATATAATTTCCTTCGGCAAGAAGGCACAGGTTTGCGGAATTATGGTTTCCGAAAGAGTGGATGAAGTGAAAGATAACTGTTTACATGTATCGAGCAGAATAAACTCAACCTGGGGCGCTAACCTTGTTGATATGGTTCGCTCGAAATTTATAATGAATATTATCAAAGAAGAAAATCTTGTAGAGAATGCTGCCGAACGAGGTAATTATCTTAAAGGAAGATTGGAAGAGATACAAATTCAATATCCGAACTATATTAGTAATGTTAGAGGTTTGGGATTGATGTGCTCGTTCGATTTACCGGATAGTGAACTTCGCGAAGAATTCAGAAAACGGTGTTATGATAATAAATTGTTAATACTCGGCTGCGGAGAGAAATCAATTCGCTTCAGACCGCCTTTAAATATCACGGATGATGAATTAGAAGAGGGCTTGCAAGTGATTGAAAAAGTTCTGAAATTTATGGCGTCCAATAATTAACAAAAGGTTCTACACTACTTGCACGGCGCGGCTCCTTTTTTGGAGCCGTTGTCGTTTTAAATTTATAAATGATACCCGGTAAACTTTACATAGTAAGCACACCAATCGGCAATTTAAAAGATGTTACTCTTCGTGCTCTTGAAGTGTTGGAAAGTGTTGATTTTATTGCCTGCGAAGACACACGTGAGACATCGAAGCTGTTAAAGCATTTTAACATTTCCAACGAGTTGGTTTCGTTTAATGCTGTAAGCGAAAAAAGAAAAATACCAAAAGTAATTGACAGACTTAAAAGCGGTGTAAGCTGTGCACTTGTTTCCGATTCGGGCACACCGGCAATTTCCGATCCCGGAGTCAGATTAATTTCGGAAGCTGTAAAAGAAGGAATTGAAGTAGTTCCGGTTCCGGGTGCAACTGCACTTATAGCTGCTCTTACTATCAGCGGTTTACCAACTGACTCATTCGTGTTCGAAGGTTTTCTTCCACAGAAGAAGGGGAGACAAAAGAAACTGAAAGAACTCTCGCACGAAAAAAGAACGATTGTTCTATATGAATCAACATACAGAATAAAGAAGCTGATTAATGAATTAGCAGAATACCTGCCTGACAGATACATAGTTGTCTGCCGCGAGTTAACAAAAAGGTTTGAAGAAACCTGGCGCGGCTACCCGAACGAATTAAAAGATGTAATAGATGATAAAGTAACCAAAGGAGGGTTTGTTGTTGTTATAGCTCCGGAAGGGTGGGAGGTAGTATGACTGCCAATCATATCGAAACGACTGCGAAGATATACCGTTAATTTTCAAGGAAAAAAAGCAAACATTTTATTATGTTTGCGTAGAGCTATGTATTGATGATCTCGTGTTTTCATCTCTCGTAGATGATTGAGACTCAATCATAGCTCTCCTTTTTTTCATATTCGATC